>PKCW01000300.1 GCA_002862965.1 Pseudomonadota bacterium | reverse complement strand
CGGATCCGCTCGGCCACACCGAAGGCGCCGGCCAGGGGCGTGGCCGGCAGGATGATGGCGAACTCCTCGCCGCCGTACCGCGCCACCAGATCACCGCTGCGGCGGATGGCACCGGCGATGGTCGCCGCCACCTGCTTCAGGCATGCATCACCGGCGAGATGGCCGTAGTGATCGTTGTACTGCTTGAAATGATCGATGTCGAGCAGCAGCAGGGCCATCGATTCGTAGACCGCCGATGCATCGGCCGCCGGGAGCGGTACCGCCCGCGGTCCCGACTGCGCCCTTCTGGCGCGCCGCCATTCCTCGTGCAGCGCCTCGTCGAAGCGGCGCCGGTTCGACACGGCCGTCAGCCCGTCGACCATGGACAACTGGTGCAATCGCGCATTGGCCGTTTCCAGTTCGCGGCTTTTTTCATCGAGCGACCGCGTTTGCCGCTCGATGAGGGCATGCGCGTCGCGTTGTGCCCGCAGCATGGTCGCGATCAGCCGCTTCTTGCCCTGCGCGTTGCCGTTGGTGACTGCGCCGATCAGCCAGCTGGTGGTCCACGCGGCCCAGAACATGCCGAACAGCAGCCCGTCCACCTTGCCCTCGGAGGGCGACAACCCGTAGCCCAGCAGCACCATGGACTGCATGGCCACCCCCATGGCCATGGTCGCGCCGAAGCCGACACCCAGCCCGATGAAGGCCGACGAGATCGGCACGAGCAGCGTCAAGACCATCAGGCCGAACAGCGAGAAGCCGTCCAGCCAGACCATGGTCAGCGCCAGCAGGCCATGCCCCGCCACGAAGCCCAGGTCCGCCGCAGCGATGGGCCACGGCATCCATTGGCACAACGGCGTCCGGAAGTAGAGGAACTGCAAACTGGTCCAGACCACCGCCAGGCTGATCAGGACGTCCTGTGCCGCCTGCGACAGCCTGAGGACCTCGTACCACCGGGCGAAGCCCAGCAGCACGAAAAAAAGCGCCCAGGTGGTCGCGGCCATCGGGATGCCCCGCATCGCTTCGCGCTGTTGCCGGCTCAGGGCCGGTTCGCGTCCAGCCGCCGCGGCGTCCGTATCGACCGACGGGTTGGTCGACGGCTCGAGATCACCCATCTCGCCACGCCCGAGCGGGGCTTCGGGCAGCTCATTCGCATTCATGGCCGGCCTCCATCCGCTGCCGAAGACAAGGCGACCACACTGCGGTTTCGCCCCGACTGCTTGGCCTGATACAGCGCGATGTCCGCCGCCTTGATCAACGCTTCCGGCGTCAGGCCCGGCGCCTGATCGGTGGCCGCAATGCCAAGGCTGATGGTGACGTGATCGCTGACCGGCGATGCACCGTGCGGTATCGCCAACGCTTCGACCGCCTCGCGGATGCGTTCCGCCACCCGCCCGGCGCCGGCGCCGGGTGTTCCCGGCAACAGCACCACGAACTCCTCGCCACCATAGCGCGCGACCAGATCGCTGGCCCGGCTGATGGCACCATTGATGGCTTGCGCCACACGGCGCAGGCACTCGTCGCCGACGGGATGGCCGTAGCGATCGTTGTAGGGCTTGAAGTGATCGACATCAATCAGGATGAGCGACAGATCCTCCAGATCGGCCGGCTGGCGGGACGGTTCACGGCCCTGGATCACCCGGTGCTGACGGCGCCATTCCTCCATCATGGCTTCGTCGAACCGCCGCCGGTTGGCGACTTGCGTCAAGCCATCCATCAGCGACATGTGATGCAGCGAGGAATGCGTCCGCGTCAGTTCCGCCGTGCGTTCGTCCAGCCGCGTCTTCTGGTCGCGGATGATCTCGTTGGCGAGATGCTGCTCGCGCAGCAGTTCGACCACACGATACTTCTTGCGGCGATGGATGCCGTTGACGATGGCGCCGACGCTCCACCCCATCAGGACGATGCCGACGAACAGGAAGAACACCGGCGCCGGCAAGGTCTTCTCCAGCGGCGGCAGCAGCGCGTAGGCCGCGGACAGCACACCGGTCAACGCAAAGCCATAGCTCAGGGTCGGCAGAAAACCGAAGTTGAGCCCGAGATAGGCGGGACCGGCCGACATCACCATCGCCATCAACAAGGCGAACTGGTAGCTGAAGCGATCCACGATCAGGTAGGTCAAGGCCAGCACCACATGAATGCCGATGCTGACCGCGCCGACGGTACTGAACTTGAGCCCGGTCTTGAGGCACAGGGGGGTACGAAAATAGAGATCGTGCAGGAACAGCAGCAGGACGACGCCCGCGAAGACCGGCGCGCTCTGCCGCCAGGAAATGTTGCTCAACTCGAAATGTATGGTGAAGACCTGCAGCAGCGCCATTGCCATCCAGATGGGGACGCTGGTCAGCGATGCGCGGCGCGCTATCCGTCGTTTTCGGTCGAGATCGGCGTGGGTGGTGTCCATGACTGCACTCTTCGGTTGCCGATGAGGTTAGCGGGTGGATGGCGCCGGACCTTGAGCCGTGGGCCCGCACCGATCATTCATGTCTGGTCCGAACCTTGCTTGATTTCAAGTGACGACGGGCCTTGGACGCTTTGCAATGAACCGGCTCCTCGCACGCAGGCGGTTTCGACCCTCAACCCGGGGCAACGCCAGTCGATGGATTAAGCGAGGGATGGAATCGGCCCCGGGCGCCCGACGGCATGCACCGTACTCGTGCAAGTCCGCCCCGAGGCTCCCGGAACGTCGATGCGAATCAAGCGTCTAACGGCCACCGCCGTTGCCTTCCCGCAGTGCAGGAGACCGTCATGCCCAGCAAACCGACCGAAGCCGATTCCCGCGCCCTGATCGCGTCCCTCGAGGCCTACTCGCGCGAACACAAGGCGATCCGCTGGCGCGGCAATCTGCGGCAGTATCTGGCCGAGGTGCTGCCCACGGCGCCGCACCTGCTGGCCCGCAACAGCCATCAGTACATGTGGGACATGCTGCGCTGGAAGCACCGCAGCCTGACCCATGACGACAGCCCCGACGCTGCGCCCACCGGCCTGTTTCAACAGGAGCTCTATGGCGTCGAACCCGCGCTCGGGCGTGTGGTGGACTACTTCAAGGCCGCCAGCGCCGGCACCGAAGTCGGCCGCCGCCTGCTGCTGCTGCTGGGACCGCCCTCGGGCGGCAAATCCAGCCTGGTGATCCTGATCAAGCGCGGGCTCGAGGAATACAGCCACACCGACGAAGGCGCGCTCTACGGCCTCGAAGGCTGCCCGGTGCACGGCAATCCCCTGCACCTGATCCCGCACAGCCTGCGTGCCTCGTTCCGGGACACTTTCGGCATCGAGATCGCCGGCGAGGTGTCGCCCTACACCCGGGAGCGGCTGGAACGCGAATTCGCCGGCGATTTCATGCAGTTCCCGGTCGAACGCATCTTTCTGGCCGAGGCCGACCGCATGGGCGTGGGCACCTACGCCCCGCACGACCCCACCACGGCCGACATCGCCGATCTGGTCGGCTCGGTCGACCTGTCCAAGGTCGCCGAAGTCGGCGACGAGGGCGATCCGCGTGCCTGGTCGTGGTCCGGCGCGGTGTATGCCGCCAGCCGCGGCATGCTGGAGATGATCGAGATCCTGAAAGTGAAGCGGGAGTTTCTCTACCTGCTGCTGACCCTGACCCAGGAAAAGAACGTCAAGGTCTCGCGGTTTCCGCTCATCTACCTGGACGAGACCATCATCGCCCACACCAACCTCGCGGAATTCCACAAGTTCATCCAGGAAAAGGAGAACGAGGCCCTGCTCGACCGCATGGTCATCGTCCAGGTCCCCTATACGCTGGACTATCGCGACGAGGCGCAGATCTACCGCAAGCTGATCGCCGGCGCCAGCGCCTTCTACAATGTGCATGTCGACCCCCACGCGCTGCAGGTCGCGGCCGTGTTCGCGATCCTGACCCGCATGGAGGAAACCGAGAAGCTGGAGCTGTCCCAGAAGGCGCGGCTCTATGCCGGCGAGAACGTCGAGGGCATGGGTGGCGGCGAAATGGAACGCCTGCGCGCCGAACACCCCGAAGAGGGTCTCTCCGGCGTCAGCCCGCGCTTCGTGATCAACGCGCTGTCCAATGCCATCGTGCGCAACAAGGTCTCCAGCCTCACCACCATGGAGGTGCTGCTGGCCATCAAGGACACCATCGAATCCGATGCCCGCATGGACCCCAAGCAGAAGCGGCGCTGGATTGATTTCCTCGTGCTCGCGCGCAAGGATTTCTACAACCGCTGGGTCAAGCAGGACGTGCACAAGGCCCTCTTCGCCTCCTTCGAGCAGGAAGCCCAGGGGCTGCTCGACAAGTACCTCGACGAGGTGGAAGCCACGCTCGACCGCCGCGAGGTGGTCGATCCGGTCACGGGCGAGAAGCGCAAGCCCGACGAACGCTTCCTGCGCCAGGTGGAGGAGAAGATCAAGATCTCCGATTCGGGCAAGGAATCCTTCCGCCAGGAAGTCGTGCGCAAGGCCATGGTGGCCTACAAGCAGGGCGACAAGTTCACCCTCGACAGCCACGCCCGGCTGCACGAGGCCATCGAACAGTATCTGTTCGAGGAACGCCGCGACGTGCTGCGCCTCGTCAGCTCCACCAGCCGCCCCGACGATGAGGCGCGCAAGAAGATCAGCGCCGTGCAGGAGCGGCTGGTCCGGGAATACGGCTATGACGACTACAGCGCCGAAGAGGCCCTGAACTACGTCACCACGCTCTTGTCCCAGGAATGAAAGGCCGAAGATGGCTTGCTTCTTGAATGATTTTTGCTGAGAGAGGACGGAAAGCACCGGGGTCAGGACGGACCCATATGCCAGACCTTGCCATCCGCGCGGGCCCGGCGCCCGCGCCAGTGAGGGAGATCGATGTCCGACCATCACGAACACCTTTGGTATGACCTGTTTTCACGCGGTGCGCGCGATTGGCTCCGCCACAACGCCAAGATCCGGTCATCCGTCCGCGAGCAACTGCCCCGACTGATTGCGGAAGCCGACATCCTGTCCACGGACGCCAACCGCAAGGTGCGCATGCCCGTCCGTTTCCTGGAGCACTACCGCTTCAAGCTCGGCCAGGATCAGGAACAATCGGGCGTCGGTCAGGGCAAGGTCGCACCCGGCGACACCTTGGGCTCGCCTGCACCGCAACCGGGCAAGAGCGACGAGTCCGGCGGGGGCAACGATCAGGGCGGCGTGGAATTCGTGGTCGAAATGAAAGTCGATGAAATCGTCGACTGGATCTGGGAGGAACTCAAGCTGCCCGAACTCGAGCCGCGCGCCAGCAGCGTGCTGCAGGAAGAGGACTGGACCCGCGAGGGCTGGGACAAGCGCGGTGCCCGCGCCCGCCTCGACCGCCGCCGCACGATGAAGGAAGCCATCAAGCGCCGGGCGGTCCAGCCCGCGCCCGCCGCCCCCTTCAGCAACGAAGACCTGCGCTACCGCCAGCTTCGGAAACGCACCCGTCCCAACACCCAGGCCGTGGTGCTGTTCGGTCTCGATGCCTCCAGTTCCATGGGCGAGCGCGAGCGCATGCTCGCCAAGACCTTCTTTTTCTGGGCGCTGCAGGGCATCCGCCGGCGCTACACCCAGCTCGAGACCGCTTTCATCGGGCACACCATCGAGGCGTGGGAGTTCAACGAGGAGCAGTTCTTCCAGGTCAGCGGTCAGGGCGGCACGGTGGCCTCCACCTGCTTCCACAAGGCGCTCGAAATCATCGAACAGCGCTACCCGCCAGCCCAGTACAACGTCTATTTCTTCTATGCGTCCGACGGCGAGAACTTTCAGGACGATCACGACCGGGCGGTGGCGAGCCTGCGCCGCATCGCCGAGCAGGCGAACTTTTCGGGCTATGTCGAAGTCGCCAGCCCGAGCCCCATGCAGCGCTACCTCGAAACCTCGCGCGTCTTCGATGAAGCCATCACCGATCCCGAGCACGGCGCCCGCTTCTCCCTGTTCCAGCAGGAAGACGTCTGGGAAGCCATCCGGGCCTTTTTCGGTACCCAGTCCCAGGCGGCCTGAACCGCGAGGTTGTCATGAGCTACCGTCCACTGAGCTACCAGCATGAAATCGAGGCCCTGGCGCAATCCTACGGGCTCGACTACTTCCCGGTGCAGTTCGAACAGGTGCCCCCCAGTTTCATGATGGAAATCGCAGTCTACGGCCTGCCCGTGCGCATGCCGCACTGGTCGTTCGGCGTGCGCTACATCTACCAGCTCATCCAGCATCGCATGGGGCACTCGCACATCTTCGAGGTCGTGATTCCGGGCAACCCGGGGCACGCCTACCTCGCCGATTCCAACCGCGAGACCGAAAACATCCTGGTCACGGCCCACGTCCTGGGCCATGCCGATTTCAGCAAGAACAACCTCCTGTTCCGCCGGGTGCAGGAGCAGGCGGGCTACCACATCGTCGAGCAGGCCGCGAACCACGCCCAGCGCATCACCCAGGCCATCGAAGCGCACGGCATGGACGCGGTGGAGCGGGTGCTGGACGCCGCGTTTGCACTGGAACAGCACATCGACACCCACCAGGATCTGCGCCGCCCGCTCTACGCCGAGCGCGCCGCGCCGAACCCGGCCAGCCGCCCCGCACCGCCCAAGGACCAATTTCGCGATCGTTTCGCCCACCTGCCCGGCAGCATCGCGCTGGCCGAACCCGCCGCCAAGGGCGTCGCGCTGCCGCCCCAGCCGGAAAGCGATCTGCTCTGGTTCATCGCCCACTACGCGCCGGATCTGGAAGGCTGGGAACGCGACATCCTGCTGGCCGTGCGCGAGGAATCGTTCTACTTCAAGCCCATCTTCGCCTGCCAGATCATGAACGAGGGCTGGGCCTCCTACTGGCATGCGCGGCTGCTGCGCGAGGCGCGCTTTCTCCCCGACGAGCTGTACGTCGATGCCATCAAGACCCACTCGGACGTGGTGCGTCCCTACGCCGGCGAAGCGCAGATCGCGCTGCAGGTGAACCCCTACCACCTCGGCTTCTGCCTGTGGGAGCACATCATCGAGCGGCATGGGCTCGACGCCGCCCGGCGCATCATGGCCACCGAAGACGATTTCGGCTTCATCCGCAACTATCTGGACGACGAACTGGCGCGGCGCCTGGGGCTGTTCGGCTTCACCACGCGGCGCCGCGGCCGCGAGGCGGTGGTGCACGCCTGGGATCTCGATGCCCTCAAGGAAACCTTGCTGGCGCCCAAGTACCACTACGGCGCGCCGCATGTCCAGGTGACCGAAATGCGCCGCGACGGCACTCTCGTGCTGCAACAGGATCACACCCTCGATCAGCGCGGCCTCGACATGGAATCGGCGCGCAAGGTGCTGGAATACATCCACGGCATCTGGCGCCGCCCGGTGGTGCTCCACTCGATCACCGGCCAGGGCAAGGACGCGCGCATCGCCGTCGGCGAGTAACCGGTCCCGCTGGGCTCTGCTATGCTAGCGGCCGATTTTCATCGACCGTCTCAAGGAAGGGACCCATGCTGCAATCGCGCTCATTCTGGCTGGCCCAAGGCGCCGGCATCGTGCTGTTTCACCTCGTTGCCCTGTTTCTGCTGCTGACCGGCATGACCACGGGCCTGGCGGGCACCTTGGTCACGATCTGGGCGATCGTCCTGGTGATCCATGCGGGCGAACTCATCGCCGCCTTCGTCGCCCTGAAGGGGATGAACGTGCCGCCCCTGACCCTGATCGCCAAGACCCTCGTGTTCGGCTTCATCTGGTGGCTGCCGCGCCGTCTGGGCGTCTATCAGAGCTGACTGCCGACGCTTGGTGCGCATCGACCGGGGAACCGCTCCGGCTCAGCGTTCCGGAAAGGCGACCAGCCCGGCCACGCTCGCCCGCATCAGCGCCGCCAGCGTCTTGCTGTCGGGAATCTCCCCGGCGCGAATCATGGTGGCCAGTTCGGCAGGGGTACGCCAATGCACTTCCAGGTGCTCGTCCTCATCCGGACGCGGCTGACCCGCCACCAGATCG
>PKCW01000296.1 GCA_002862965.1 Pseudomonadota bacterium | reverse complement strand
TTCCTGTTGTCGCTGGACGCGCGGGGTGAGTTGGCCGAGCCGCAGAACTGGGTGATCGATGCGGCCGCCGAACTGGTGGAGGCCGCGCCCAAGGACTATTTCGAGCCCTGGATCGGGCACTGGATCGACCTGCGCGGTTCGCATTGGAACCTCCGCTTCGAGGGGCATTGGGACGCCGACGGCGAGAGCCGGCTCGCGCTGAGTTCGGATCTTCGCAATCTCCGGCTGCCGCCGACGGCTACCGCGGCGGCGAGTCGACTGGATCGTCTGTCGGGCGACTTCCGTTGGCAGGGGCGGGCCGAGGACTGGACGCTTCGGGTCGAGCATCTGGACGTCGCGCTGGACGGCCGATCCTGGCCGCGGGGCGAAGGCGCTTTGGCGGTGCTCGCCCCCACGGCCACGCGCCTCGGTTCCTACGAGGGATCGCTGTCGACGGTGCGGTTGCAGGACGTGCAGCGGTTGTGGCAGGCGGTGCCGGCGGCGTGGCGACGGGAACTGGACGGAGGTGACGGGAATCGCTTCGGCCACCGGGTCGAGGGCGAGATCCGCGATCTCCGCTTTGCGGCGACGGGCAGTGCCGCGCAGGGTTGGGACGACGTCCGGCTTGCCGCCCGATTCGCCGGCCTGGGTTGGGCACCATTCGGGTCCATCCCCGGGCTGTCCGGCCTCGATGGCGAAATCGACGCCGATCGCTCCGGCGGGCGGGCGCGCCTCGGCGGCGCTGCGGTCGGGTTCCGCGATCCGGAGCTGTTCGAGAAGCCGTGGCCGACGGGAGGCTTGCGAACCGAACTGCAATGGGAGCACGACGGTGATGGCTGGAAGCTCTGGACGCCCGAGATCCGCGTCCGTCATCCCGATTTGAATGCGGACGGCCGTCTGGCGATGGCGGTCCGGCCCGGTCAGCGGCCGGCGATCGATCTGCAGGTCGATTTCCGCGACGGCAATGCCGCGGCCCTGGATCGCTATCTGCCGCGGCATCACCTGCCCGAACCCACCGCCCGGTGGCTGCGCAGCGCCATCCTCGACGGCCGCATCCGGGACGGGCGGTTGCGGTTGCAGGGCGACCTGCAGCGCTTCCCCTTCCGTGACGGCGGCGGCACGTTCGAGGTGGTCGCGCTGATCGAGGACGGCGCGCTGCGGTTCATTCCGCACTGGCCCGTGATGGAAGCCGTGAACGCCGAGCTCACCTTCACCGGCACCGGCTTTCGCGTGGCCGCCCGGTCGGCGCGCAGCCTCGGCTTGGCCTTGGGGCCGACGCAGGTCGAGATGGCCGACTACCGTGATCAGGTGCTGACGGCCGTCGGGCAAGGCCATGGAGATCATCAGGCGGCGCTCGACTACCTCAGCCATTCCCCCCCCGGTCAGGCCGTGCGCGTGCTGCTGGATGGCGCCCGCGGCAGCGGGCCGGTGCGATTCGATCTGGCGCTGCGCCTGCCGCTGCGTGCGCTGGACGAGGCCGCGGTGGACGGCGCAGTGCATTGGGACGGCGCCCGCTTTGCCCAACCCGCCTGGCGCGTCGGACTGGAGGATATCCGCGGCAGCCTCAAGTTTCGGGAGGACCGGCTGGAAGCCAAGGGTGTCGCGGCCCGGCTGGACGGGGAGCCCATTGCGCTGCAGGTGAGCCCCATCGAGGACCCGCGGCAACCGCGTGGATTCAGGCCGACGCGCGTGCAGATGCAGGGGCGGGTGCCGGCGACGTTGTTGCGTCGTCAGTTGAGCTTCCTCGATCCCCGCACGGTGCAGGGATCGACCGGTTTCGAGGCCGATCTGGCGGTACTGGGGGGCGGACAGTTGCAGTGGTCCGTGCGCAGTCCCCTGACGGGGATGCGGCTCGATTGGCCCCAGCCTCTGGGCAAGCAAGCGGACGAGGAGCGCGCCCTGATCGTCGAGGGCAATGGCGACGCCGATCGGCATCTGATCCAGTTCAAACAGGGCGGTGGACGGCTGGGTGGGCTGTTGCGATTGCGGCAGGACGGCAGCGGCTGGTCGTTCGACCGGGGCGGGGTGGGCGTCAACCAGCGCGTCGAACGCTTGCCGGAGCAGCCGGGCCTGTGGATCCGCGGTGCCCTCGATCGCCTCGATCTCGGCGCCGTCGGTCGTTGGGCGTCCGTCTGGGCGCCCGCGCCGTCGGGCGACCCGAACCGCAAGACGGGATGGACGCTGCCGGCCTGGTTCGGGGGCAGCCAGATCAACCTCGGCGTCGTGGAATGGAAGTCGTTGCGCCAGACCGACGTTCAGATGGCGCTGGTGCGAGACGGCACCGAACCGAGCCTGCAGGTGCGTGCGCCGGCGCTCGACGGTGTCCTGCGTCGCGCGGGCGACGCGGCGTGGCAGGCGGATTTGCGGTGGCTCGACCTAGACGCCCTGATTCCGCCACGGCGCGCCGACCCGGAGGCCGGGGCAGCTGCTCCACCGGCCGCTGTCTCGACGCTGGATCCCCGGCAAGTTCCGGCGCTGCGCCTGCGCGTCGATCGCCTGCGCTACCGGGGCAGCGACCTGGGGCAGCTGACGCTTCAGCTCGAACCCGGCGCCGACGGCGTCGTCCTGTCGCGGGGCATGCTCGAAAGCGCCGTCATGCAGGCGCGGGGATCGGGCGAGTGGCGATTGCAGGGATCCCGCGCGCAGACGAATCTGCGGCTCGACTTGGAGACGGCCGACCTGCCTACGCTCGCGCGACGGCTCGGGTATCCGGATGCGATCGAAGCGCGCAAGGCGACCTTCGCGGTCGACCTCGGCTGGCCCGGCGCGCCTTGGGACATGACGCTGCGGCAGGCCACGGGCCGCTTCAAGCTGGGCGCCGAGGATGGCGCCATCTTCTTCCGCGAGACGCGCCCCACCACGGGCATCGTCATGAGTCTCGCGGGGCTCTACGACCTGCCGCGCCGCCTGACCCGTGATTTCTCCGGGGTGTTTCGGCCGAGTTTGCCGTTCGACACCATCCGCGGCGATCTGACGCTCCGGGGCGGCATCATCGAAACCCGACCGCTGGAGCTGAAGGGCTCGGCCGCCGATGTGCGCATGAGCGGCACCAGCGATCTCGTCCGGCGGCGTTTCGACCAGGAACTCGTCGTCACACCCAGCCTGTCGGCCGGACTGGCCATCGCGGCAACCGTGGCCGGGGGGCCGATTGCCGGGGCGGCCGTCCTGATGGGGCGGGAACTGCTGCGCCAGCCCATCAGCCGCCTGGTTCAGATCCGCTATCGCTTCGCGGGTGATTTCGACGCGGCGACGCTGGAACGGGAACAGGGGCCTTTCAACCTTCCCGAGACGCCGCGGCGGTGAGGCTTGCGGCAGGTTCGTCTGGACAGGTGGGCGGCAGGGACTTATCGTCGGCGAGACGGGGGAGGACCAGCGCATGGTGAAGGTGGCAGGCATCCAGATGGCTTCGGGTCCGCAGGTGGCCGCGAATCTCATCGAGGCGGAGCGGTTGCTGGCGAAAGCAGCGCAGGCAGGCGCCCGGATCGCGGTTCTGCCGGAGCATTTCGCCTGCATGGGCATGAAGGAGCAGGACAAGCTCGCCATTGCCGAAACGCCGGGGCGGGGCCTGATCCAGGATCAACTCGCCCGCACGGCCCAGCGAGAACGCCTCTGGATCGTCGCCGGCACCCTGCCGCTGCGGATCGAGGGCGATACCAAGGTCGCGCCGGCCTGTCTGGTGTTCGATGACAACGGCCGGCAAGTGAGCCGCTTCGACAAGATGCATCTGTTCGATGTCCGGCTTCCCTCGAGCGAGGAAGCCTATTGTGAGTCTTCGACCCAGCGGGCCGGGGGCGAGGTGGTCATCGTGGAGACCCCGGCCGGCCGCATGGGCATGGCCGTGTGCTACGACCTCCGCTTCCCCGAGCTGTTCCGGGCCATGGTGGACGCGGGGGCCGAGTGGTTCGCCTTGCCGGCGGCATTCACCTTCCGCACGGGACAGGCTCACTGGGATCTGTTGCTGCGTGCCCGGGCGGTCGAGAACCTCATGTACGGCGTCGCCGCGGCCCAGGGCGGGTATCACGTCAATGGCCGCGAAACCTTCGGCCACAGCCTTTTGGTCGATCCCTGGGGCACGGTCATCGATGTCCTGCCCCGCGGATCCGGCTTCGTGCTGGGGGAGATCGATGCCCGGCGGGTTCAGGACCTGCGGGCATCCTTCCCGGCATTGTCCCATCGCCGTTTCGGAGTGACCCTGCCGTGATGAACCAAGCCGGATCCGCGCTCGCGCTCGAAGCCGCCCAAGCCCAGCTGCTGGCGCCGGGCGAGATCGGCCAGCAGCTGCTGGCGACGACACTGGGAGAGCTGGCCGCGGCCGGTGCCGACGGCGGCGATCTCTATTTTCAGCAGGTGCGCTCGGAATCCTTCAGCCTCGAAGACGGCCGCATCAAGGAAGGCGATTTTTCCGTCGAGCAGGGCGTCGGCGTGCGGGTGCTGTCGGGCGAAAAGACGGGTTTTGCCTATTCCGACGAAATCCATCCGCAAGCGCTGCGCGAGGCTGCCCACGCCGCGCGGGCCATTTTGCGCCAGGGACGGGACGCGACGGCGGCCATCGCGCCGATCCCCCTTCGGTCGCGCATGGCCATGCCGCGCTACGGCGATCGCGATCCCCTGGGCGGCGCGTCCGTCGTCGACAAACTTGCGCTGCTGCAGGTGGCCGAGGCCGAGGCGAGACGGGAGCCGCGGGTACAGCAGGTCATGGTCAGCCTGGCCGCCGTCGAGGAAGTCATGCTGGTGGCAGCCACCGACGGCACGCTGGCCGCCGACGTGCGGCCGCTGGTGCGGCTCAATGTATCGGTGGTGGTCGAACAGGGGGGGCGCCGCGAGCGCGGCAGTTCGGGTGGCGGCGGCCGGTTCGGATATCACGTCCTGCAGGCGCGTGACGCGGCGCGTCATCATGCGCGCGAGGCCGTGCGGCAGGCATTGGTGGCACTGGAAGCCGGGCCGGCACCAGCCGGAACGATGACTGTGGTTCTGGGTCCCGGCTGGCCCGGCATCCTGCTGCACGAGGCGATCGGTCACGGCCTCGAGGGCGACTTCAATCGCAAGGGCACCTCGGCCTTCAGCGGCCGATTGGGCGAGACCGTGGCGAGCGCCCTGTGCACGGTGGTGGACGACGGCACCCTGGCGGACCGGCGTGGTTCGCTCACCGTCGACGATGAAGGCACGCCCAGCCAGCAGACGGTCTTGATCGAGGGTGGGCGGCTGCAGGGGTATCTGCAGGACAAGCACAACGCCCGGCTGATGGGCATGGCGCCGACGGGGAATGGCCGCAGGGAATCCTACAGTCACCTGCCGATGCCGCGCATGACCAACACCTATCTCCTGCCCGGGCCCCACGATCCCGAGGAAATCATCCGCTCGGTGCCGCGCGGCCTCTACGCGGTCAATTTCGGCGGCGGGCAGGTCGACATCACCTCCGGCAAGTTCGTGTTCTCGGCCAGCGAGGCCTATCTGATCGAGAACGGCCGCATCGGACGTCCCGTCAAGGGCGCCACCTTGATCGGCAATGGCCCCGACGTGCTGACCCGGGTCGGCATGCTGGGGCACGATTTGCAACTGGATGAAGGGGTCGGAACCTGCGGCAAGGACGGACAGAGCGTGCCCGTCGGGGTCGGGCAGCCCACCCTGCGCATCGATGGGCTGACCGTGGGCGGCACCGAGGCCGGCTGATCGGCCGAGCATCCGATAACGATAACGACAGCGGACGAGGAGACGGGACGATGAACTGGCTATGGATCGCGCTGCTGGCCGGCGCCGTGACGGGCCTGCGGCGGCGCTATCTCGATCGCCCCACACTGCCCATCTATGCCAAGGATTTCGATGGGGAAATCCTGCGCATCGGCGCCTGCCATGCCTTGGTGAGGCGGGCATCGGCCGCGCCCGGCGGGACGGTCGTCTGTGTTCCCGGTTTTCTGGAAGAGGTGTGGTACTTCGATGGCTTGTATGAGGGTGCCGACCTCGATTGTGTCTACCTCAACAATGCCGACTACCATGTCACCACGGTCGCGCCCGAGGCGCGGGCCCAGTCTGTGGCGTGGGAACGGCCGCTGCCCTACGCCGTGGGCACCATCCCATACGATGCCGCGGTTCTCAATCAGGTGCTGCTGCACGTGGTGCGCGACGGCCCCGTCCGCTTGCACGGGCATTCCCGCGGCGGCGCGGTGGTCCTCGAGGCCGCCCTGCAGAATCCCGAGCTGCATCGCCGCCTCGAGATCGAATACGTGCTGGAGGCCCCGGTGCTTCCCGAAGGGCGGATCCATCCGAGCCTTGCCCTCGCCGGTACCGCCCCGGGTCTCTGGTTGCTGCCCGCCTTGTTTCCACTGCTCCAGCGCCTGCCGATGAGGCAACTGGGGCGCCTGGCGTTTGGCCCGCCCCATGGCCAGAAGCTGGAACTGGCTTCCCGGCTCTGGTTCAACGCCCGGCGCGCGCGGACCGTCGTCACCAACGTGCGCGACATCCAGTCGTGGATGAGTTCGAGAACGACCGATGCCTACGCGGTGTTCCACCAGGCCAATGCCTGGATTCTCGTGGCCGAGATGGACCTGATCCTGAGCCGCCGCCACATGGCGCGCAGCGCTCATCGAGCGGGGGGCGCGGTCCGGGTGGTGGAAGTTCCGGCGACCTCGCACATGCTGGCCCAGGATGCGCCGGCGGCCATCCCGCCTTTGACCCGCGGCGGAGAGCCGCTGGTCGCGCCCCGGGAAGCGTGACGGACGAGCCGTCGCGATTCATGCGGCGTCGCGGCTTGCTGGCCGCTCAGGTCACTTTCCGCCCAGCACCGTCATTCCCCGACCTTTTTTGCCCATATGGGTCCGGCCGTGTGCCGCGCCTGGGCCGCCGGATGACGGATTCGGGCAGGATTTTCCCCGATTGGTCTGAACATTGCACCGACAGCACTGTCGGTGCCGCCGAGGTGTCGTCGAATCAAAACATCAGATCAATCGAGTTGGGAGACGTCGATGAAGAAATATGTCGTGAACATGATGTCCGGTGCGCTGCTGGCCGGATTTTCCGCGTGCGGATTTGCCGGAATGACCCCTCTGTCGGCACAGGACCTCAGCGAGGTTGCCGGCCAAGGCTACCTGTTGACGGTCGGCAGCAAGTCCGTCGCCGCGCCTTTTGCCTATGACGTGTACGCGAGCAAGGCCCCGGCGCCGCTGGTGACGACGGGACAGAATCTGGTGGGCACTTTCGCGCCCGGCTACCCGGCCAAGGTGGGCATGGTGAGAACCGCCGGCGTGGGCAAGGTCAACACGGGCCTGTCCCTGGCGACTTCGGGCTTGCAGGCGATCCCCTTCCTCGGCGCCTTCGTGCCCTCGATCACCCTGTCGACCCCCTGACCGCTGCGCCAAGCGTGCGGTGGGGTAGCTTTCCCACGCGGTTCCACCGCACCCCGCGCTTCCGCATCGTCCATGCCATCGTCGCGTCCCGGACCATCGGGACGCGACGACCGGCCCGCAGCCAGTCCCCGCTGAGTGCCCGCCCGTTGCAGCGATGGCGTTTCGGGGATGTGTTGCGGGAGGCGCCCCTCAGCCGCCGTCGACGGCGCCGCCACGCCGTGTTCATTGTTCCGCCGGGCCCGATCTGGTAGGCTAAAGCCCCATCTTTGGGGGCTCCCTGGTTCATCCGCCTCCGCCCATCCTCAAGCAATGGAAGCGGTATGACGCGATTCGTTTTCGTGACCGGCGGTGTGGTCTCCTCCCTCGGCAAGGGCATCGCCTCGGCGTCTCTGGGCGCCATCCTCGAAGCGCGCGGCCTCACGGTCAGCATGGTGAAGCTGGATCCCTACATCAACGTGGATCCGGGGACCATGAGCCCGTTTCAGCATGGCGAGGTCTTCGTCACCGAGGACGGGACCGAGACCGACCTCGATCTCGGGCACTACGAGCGCTTCGTGCGCACGACGACCGGTCGCCACAGCAACTACACCAC
>PKCW01000293.1 GCA_002862965.1 Pseudomonadota bacterium | reverse complement strand
GGCGACGCTGCGCGATCTGCTCGCCGTGCGCGAGGATCTCCAGCCCATCAGCGTGGATCTGGTCGAGCCCATCGAGGCCATCCTGCCGCGCTTCGATTCGGCCGGCATGTCGCTGGGCGCCCTGTCGCCCGAGGCGCACGAGGCGCTCGCCGTGGCCATGAACCGGCTCGGCGGCCGCTCCAATTCCGGCGAGGGCGGCGAGGATCCGGCGCGCTACGGCACCGAAAGGATGTCCAAGATCAAGCAGGTGGCCTCGGGCCGCTTCGGCGTGACGCCGCATTACCTCGTCAACGCGGAAGTGCTGCAGATCAAGGTCGCCCAGGGCGCCAAGCCCGGCGAGGGTGGTCAGCTACCCGGCGACAAGGTCAATGCGATGATCGCCCGGTTGCGCTATTCCAAGCCCGGCGTGGCGCTGATCTCGCCGCCGCCGCACCATGACATCTACTCCATCGAGGATCTGGCCCAGCTCATCTTCGACCTGAAGCAGATCAATCCGCAGGCGCTGGTGTCGGTGAAGCTGGTGGCCGAACCGGGCGTGGGCACCATCGCCGCCGGGGTGGCCAAGGCCTACGCCGACCTGATCACCATCTCGGGCTATGACGGCGGCACCGGCGCCAGCCCGCTGACCTCGGTGAAGTACGCCGGCTCGCCGTGGGAACTGGGCCTCTCCGAGACGCACCAGACCCTGCGGGCAAACGATCTGCGCGACAAGGTGCGCCTGCAGACCGACGGCGGTCTCAAGACCGGCCTCGACGTCGTCAAGGCCGCCATCCTCGGCGCCGAGAGCTTCGGCTTCGGCACCGCGCCCATGGTCGCCCTGGGCTGCATCTACCTGCGCGTCTGCCACCTGAACAACTGCGCCACCGGCGTGGCGACGCAGAACAACGTGCTGCGCCACAAGCATTTCCAGGGCACGGCCGAGAAGGTGATGAACTTCTTCCGCTTCGTCGCCCAGGACACGCGCGAATGGCTGGCGCGGCTCGGCGTGCGTTCGCTGGCCGAGCTGATCGGGCGCACGGATCTGCTGCAGATCCTGCCCGGCGAGACCGAAGCGACGGCCAGCCTCGATCTGGCGCCCCTGCTGTCGGCGTTCGGTCTGCGCAGCGACAAGCCCCAGTATTGCCTCGCGCCGCACAACGCACCGTTCGACAAGGGAGAACTGGCCGAGACCATGGTGGCGGACATGCTGCCCGCCATCGAAGCCGGCGGCGGTGGGGACTATCACTACGACACCCGCAACAATCACCGCTCGATCGGCGCCCGCGTCTCGGGCGAGATTGCGCGCCGCCATGGCAATCCCGGCCTCGAGGCCAATCCGTTGCGGGTGCACCTGAAGGGGACCGTGGGACAGAGCTTCGGGGTCTGGAACGCCGGCGGTCTGCACATGTTCCTGGAAGGCGATGCCAACGACTACGTCGGCAAGGGCATGGCCGGTGGCAAGCTGGTGCTGCGGCCGCCCGCCGCCAGCGCCTTCGTGGGCCGCGAAGCGGTCATCATGGGCAACACCTGCCTCTATGGCGCCACCGGCGGCAAGCTGTTCGCGGCGGGTCAGGCCGGCGAGCGCTTCGCGGTGCGCAACTCGGGCGCGCTGGCGGTCGTGGAAGGCGTGGGCGACCATGGCTGCGAATACATGACCGGCGGCGTGGTGACGGTGCTCGGGCCGACCGGCATCAACTTCGGTGCCGGCATGACCGGGGGGTTCGCCTATGTGCTGGACCTGGAGCACAGCTTCGTCGATCGCCACAACCACGAGCTGATCGACATCCATCGGGTCAGCCCGGAGCACATGGAAGCCCAGCGCACCTACCTCAAGGATCTGTTGCGGGAGCACGCATTGGAAACCGGCAGCCCGTGGGCGCAGGAAATCCTGGACAATTTCGCGGACTACGTGGGCCATTTCTGGCTCATCAAGCCCAAGGCCATGGACCTCGCGGACCTGATCGGCTCCTTGCGCACGGCCGCCTGATACCGCCCTCATTCGAAGGACAGTCATCCCCATGAGCGATCCCTTGCACTTTCTGGAGGTCCCCCGTCAGGATCCGCCCAAGCTCACCGCCGAAATCCGCGTGCGGCGCTGGGACGAGATCTACGGCCAGTTCGATCCGGAATCGGCGGAATCCCAGGCCAGCCGCTGCATCGCCTGCGGCAATCCCTACTGCGAATGGAAATGTCCGGTGCACAACTACATTCCCAACTGGCTCAAGCTGGTGCGGGAAGGACGCCTGTTCGAGGCCGCCGAGCTGTCGCACCAAACTAACTCCCTGCCGGAGATCTGCGGCCGGGTCTGTCCGCAGGACCGGTTGTGCGAAGGCGCGTGCACGATGAACACCGGCTTCGGCGCGGTGACCATCGGCTCGATCGAGAAATACATCACCGATGAAGCCGTCAAGCAGGGCTGGCGCCCCGACCTGTCGAAGGTCACCGCCACGGGCCGGCGTGTCGCCATCATCGGCGCAGGACCCGCCGGGCTCGGCTGTGCGGACGTCCTGGCGCGCAACGGCGTCGCGGCGGTGGTGTACGACCGCTATCCAGAGATCGGCGGCCTGCTGACCTTCGGCATCCCGCCCTTCAAGCTCGAGAAATCGGTGATCGAGACGCGCCGGCAACTGATGGAGGGCATGGGCGTGAAATTCGTGCTCGACACCGAGATCGGCCGGGACATCCCCTTCGCGCAGTTGCTGGACGAGTACGATGCCGTGTTCCTCGGGATGGGGACCTACACCGCCATGCGCGGCGGCTTTCCCGGCGAGGAACTGGACGGCGTGCACGAGGCGCTGCCCTACCTCATCGCCAATGCCCGGCGGGTCATGGATCTGCCGCTGCCCGGCCCGGCGCTCGACATGCGCGATCAGCGCGTCATCGTGCTGGGCGGTGGCGATACGGCCATGGACTGCAACCGCACCGCCATCCGCCAGGGCGCGGCGCGGGTCACCTGCGCTTACCGGCGCGACGAGTCCAACATGCCCGGCTCGCGGCGTGAATACCGCAATGCCTGCGAGGAAGGCGTGCGCTTCCTGTTCAATCGCCAGCCGGTCGAGATCATCGGCAACGGCCGCGTCGAAGGCGTCAAGTTCGTCACCACCCAGCTCGGCGCGCCCGACGCCCGCGGCCGCCGCCAGCCCGAAGTCGTTCCGGGTTCGGAGGAAGTGATTCCCGCCGACCAGGTCATCATGGCCTTCGGCTTCCGGCCCAGCCCGGCGGCATGGATGGGCGATTTCGGCATCGCGCTCGAGAGCGACGGACGCATCCGCACGCACGGCCACGCCCATGCCGGGCAGACCAGCAATCCCAAGGTCTTTGCCGGTGGCGACATGGTGCGCGGCTCGGATCTGGTCGTCACCGCCGTCTTCGAAGGTCGCGAGGCGGCCCAGGGCATCCTCGACCATCTGGGGGTGTGAGGATGCCCGCAGTCGCACATCCGGAAATCCCCCTCGAGGAACGGCTGATCTTTGCCGTCGATCTGCCGACCGTGACCGCGGCGCGGCAGTTCATCGACCGGCTCGAGGGCCAGGTGCGCTTCTTCAAGCTCGGCCTCGAACTGTTCATGACCGGCGGGATCTTCGAGCTGGTGGATGAGCTCTGCCGGCGCGATGCGCGTGTCTTCGTGGACCTCAAATTCTTCGATGTGCCGGCCACCGTGGGCCGCGCCGTGGCACGACTCGCCGAGCGGGGCGCGAGCTTTGCCACCGTGCACGGCAATCAGGGCATGATGGAAGCCGCGGCCGCCGCCAAGGGGGAGCGGCTCGGGATCCTCGCCGTCACGGCGCTGACCAGTCTCGACCGCGGCGATCTCGATGATCTGGGCTTCGCCTGCGATCTCGACGCGCTGGTATTGTCCCGGGCGCGGCGGGCGTTCGAGGCGGGTTGTGATGGCGTCGTGTCCTCGGGGCTCGAGGTGGAACGGCTGCGACAGGAGGTGGACGGCCGCCTGGTGGTCGTCACCCCGGGCATCCGCCCGCTGGACAACCGGGAAGCGGACGATCAGAAGCGCGTCGTGACACCGACCCAGGCGTTGCAGCAGGGCGCCGATTACATCGTGGTCGGCAGGCCCATCCGCGATGCCCGCGATCCCGCCGCCGCTGCGGCCGCGATTCAGGCCGAGATCCGCCAGGCCATTGCGGCGCGGGCGGTGCCATGACGGCACCGGCGCCCGCCGACCACCGCTTCCTGCGTGCGCTGGCCCGCCAGCCGGTCGACCGCACGCCGGTCTGGATGATGCGCCAGGCCGGCCGCTACCTGCCCGAGTATCGCGCCGCGCGCGAACGGGCGGGAGATTTCATGACGCTCTGCCGGACGCCGGAGCTGGCCTGCGAAGTCACCTTGCAGCCGCTGCGCCGTTTTGCGCTGGACGCCGCGATCCTGTTTTCCGACATCCTCACCATTCCCGATGCCCTGGGTCTGGGCCTGCATTTCGTGGAGGGGGAAGGCCCGCGCTTCGAGCGCCCCCTGCGCGACGCAGCGGCGATCCGCGCGTTGCGCAGGCTCGAGACCGAAACGGATCTGGCCTATGTGCTGGATGCGGTGCGCCTGATCCGCCGCGAGCTGGACGGGCGGGTGCCGCTCATCGGCTTCTCCGGCAGCCCCTGGACGCTCGCCTGCTACATGGTGGAAGGCGGCAGTCCGGGCGACTTCGCGCGCATCAAGACGCTGATCTACGACGAACCGGCGCTTGCCCACCATCTCCTGGATCACCTCGCCGGCGCCGTCACCGACTATCTCAACGCCCAGATTCGCGCAGGCGCCGAGGCGGTGCAGATCTTCGATACCTGGGGCGGCGCGCTCAGCACGCCGGCCTTCGAGGCGTTTTCACACCGCTATCTGCAGCAGGTCGTGGGCGGTTTGATCCGCCAGCAGGACGGGCGTGCCGTGCCGGTGATCGTGTTCACCAAAGGCGGCGGGCTGTGGCTTGAAGCGCTGGCCGCGACGGGCGCCGATGCGCTGGGAATCGACTGGACGATCGAGCTCGGCGCGGCGCGGCGTCGGGTGGGCGATCGGGTCGCCCTGCAGGGAAACCTCGATCCGGCCATCCTGCGCACCCGGCCAGCGGTCATCCGCGCGGAAGTCGAACGCCTTCTGGCGTCCTACGGCGCCGGGAGCGGGCATGTCATGAATCTGGGTCACGGCATCACGCCCGACATTCCGGTCGAGCATGCCGCGGCTTTCGTCGCGGCGGTGGCGGAGTTCAGCCCGGCCTTCCACCGCTGAGGCGCGCCACCCGCCCCGGCGCCCTCACCCCGGATCGGGCGCCGCGCCGCCACCCGTCGGCGGGTCGTCCGGTTGGCATTTCTGGTGACGGACGTCTTCGCCGGACACCAGATAGACGACATACTCGCCGACATGCCGGGCGTGATCGCCGATGCGCTCCAGGGCCTTGATGATCTGGGTCAAGGTGATCACCTGGCCCACGTTGCGGGCGTCTTCCATCACGTAAGTCGTCAGGCGGCGCAGCCCCGCCTGGCACTCGGCATCCAGCTCCCGCCGGCTGCCCGCCACCGCCTGGGCCGCGACGACGTCCAGCCGGTCGAGCGCGTCCATGGCCCGCTCCAGCAGTTCGACCACGCGCCGCCCCATGGTCTGCACATCCCACATCTGCGCATCACCCGGATCGAGCCGGAAGCCGTCGAACAGCCCGATGGCCAGACGCGCCACCTTGTTGGCCTCGTCCCCGACCCGCTCCAGTTCGTTGACCGTCTTGGCGAACGCCATCACGATGCGCAGGTCGCGGGCCACGGGCGCGCGGCGCGCGATGACGGAGATCAGGTCATCGTCGATGCTCACGTCGAGCCGATTGACTTCCCACTCCCGACCGATGACCGCGCGCGCGATCCGGACGTCGCGCTCCTGCAGCGCAGCCAGTGCGCTGCGGGTTTGATGCAGGGCGAGACCGCCGAGTTCGACGACGCGCAGATGCAGATGATTGAGCTCACCGTCGTAGCGCCGGACCGTGTGTCCTTCGAGACCGTACTGGCTCATCGCTCGTCCCTGCCCCTTGGCGCCCGCGGACTTCAGCCGAAGCGGCCGGTAATGTAGTCCTCGGTGAGCTTGTGCTGCGGATTGGTGAAGATCTGTTCGGTCGCGCCGACCTCGATGAGGTCGCCGAGATGGAAGTACGCGGTCCGCTGGGAAACACGCGCCGCCTGCTGCATGGAATGGGTGACGATGCAGATCGAGAACTGCTGGCGCAACTCGTCGATCAGCTCCTCGATCTTGGCGGTGGAAATCGGATCGAGCGCCGAACAGGGCTCGTCCATCAGGATGACTTCGGGCTGCACGGCGATGGTCCGGGCGATGCACAGCCGCTGTTGCTGGCCGCCCGACAGACCCGTGCCGGGCTTCTCCAGGCGGTCCTTGACCTCTTCCCACAACCCGGCGCGGCGCAGGCTGGACTCGACGATTTCGTCGAGCTGGGCGCGGGTCCGTGCCAAACCGTGGATGCGCGGCCCAAAGGCGACGTTTTCCCAGATCGACTTGGGGAAGGGGTTGGGCTTCTGGAAGACCATGCCGACCTGCGCCCGCAGGGGCACCACGTCGATCTCCCGGGTATTGATGTTGCGCTCGTCGAGCAGGATCTCGCCGGTGACCCGACACCCGTCGATGGTGTCGTTCATGCGGTTCAGGCAGCGCAGGAAGGTGCTCTTGCCGCAGCCGGACGGGCCGATCATGGCCACGACCTCGTTGCGCGCCACATCGAGATTGACGCCTTTGATGGCGTGCGCGGTGCCATAGTAGACATTGATGTCGTTGCAGCGGATCCGTGGCTCGGCCACCCGCACATCCCCGACCGTGCGCCGCACTTCACGATCGACCGTCGCTCGCGGCGCGGCGGTGCGATCGGGCTGGACGTAGCTCGTCTGCACGGATTTGGGTTCCAGATCACTTGTGGACGTGTTCATCGATCACTCTCCCGCAAGGGCGCGTAGTCTATCACCAGCGACGTTCGAAACGCCGCCGCAGGATCACGGCCAGCGCGTTCATGCTGAGCAAAAAGGCGAGCAGCACCATGATGGCCGCTGAGGTGCGCTCGGTGAATCCCATCTCGGGACTGTCGGCCCAAAGATAGATCTGGACCGGCAAGGCGGTGGCCGGTTCGAAGATCCCCTTGGGGATGTCGACGATGAAGGCCACCATGCCGATCATGAGCAGGGGGGCCGTCTCGCCCAGGGCGCGTGCCATGCCGATGATCATGCCGGTCAGCATGCCCGGCATGGCGAGCGGCAGCACGTGATTCGTGACGGTCTGCAGCGGTGACGCGCCGACGCCCAGGGCCGCCTCGCGAATGGAGGGCGGCACCGACTTCAGGGCCGCGCGGCTGGCGATGATGATGGTCGGCAGCGTCATCAGGGTCAGCACCAGGCCACCGACGAGCGGCGCCGAGCGCGGCAGACCGAAGAAGTTGATGAACACCGCCAGACCCAGCAGGCCGAAGACGATCGACGGCACGGCGGCCAGATTGTTGATGTTGACCTCGATGATGCCGGTCAGGCGATTGCGGGGCGCGAATTCCTCGAGATAGACGGCCGCCGCCACCCCCAGCGGGAAGGACAGCAGCATCGTCACCGCCAAGGTCAGGAAGGAACCGATCACGGCGCCCCAGATTCCCGCCTGCTCGGGAGAACGCGAATCGCCGCCGGTGAGGAAGTGCCAGTTGAACCGCTCCTCCAACCGGCCCTGCTCGACCAGGCGATCCATCCATGAGAGTTGCTGATCGCTGACCGAGCGCTCGGACTCGGGCAGATCGCGGTCGATGTAGCCCTTCATCACCATATCGGTGTCGCTGCCGACCGGCGCCCAGATCGTCACCCGCTGTCCCAGCAGGCCAGGATCCTGCAACAGGCGCTCGCGCAGCACATCCTCGGCGGCGCCGCTGATGAAACCGGAAAGCTGGCGCAAGGCCACGCGATCCTGCACCTCCA
>PKCW01000169.1 GCA_002862965.1 Pseudomonadota bacterium | reverse complement strand
CAGATCGGTTTCCTGAGCGTAACCGAGCTGGTACTGGAAGGTCATGGACACGTCGTAGGACAATGCAAATGCGACGCCCAGACCGAGCTGGGCCTGCAAACCCGGCTCGACTTCGGTCAGGATCAGGGGTTGCCCACCGACGGCCTGGCGCACCTGATCGAGCCCGTCTTCCTTGAAACCCTGGATCAGGCTGAACGAACCGAACGCCACGACGGGGTCGATCACCTTGGAGACGTTCACGCCCAGGCTGGCGGAGTAATAGCCGTCACCCGTCGCGAGTTCTTCACCGAGCTTGGTTTCGAAGGGGCTGGAACCGGTGGGTGCGGTGACTTCGCCAAGCAGCGTCCAGCGGGCGTCACCCGGCAACGCGCGAAACGGCTGCCAGCGCAGTCGCATGGACACGTCTCCGATATCGAATTCGCTGACATCGTCCACGTTGTCATATTTGCCGACGACCGGCAGCGCAAATCCGAGGCTCAGGTTGTCGAGCAGGCCGTAATCGACCGTCAGCCGCGGCGTCAGGGTGTGTTGCGCGTCCTGAACCACGTCGACAGGGCGGAAATCAAGGACTTGCAAGGAAGGGGGTTGATTGCGTCCGCTGCGGGTCTGTTCGAGGATCAGCGCATCCTGCGAGCGCGCATCACCGAAGTAGGTGTAGTCGACATTGAGAAAGATGTCCCACCAGCCCTGCTTGACCAGCGAATAGTCCAGCTGGGTCTTGTTGAGAATCTGCTCGAGATTCTCTTCCTTGCTCGGATCGGATTCTTTCTGTCGCAGGGCTTCACGAGCCTTCTGCTGCTCCGCGGGGGAGGCCTCTTCGGCGGTTTGTGCCCATGCGGCGGGGAGTGTCGCGGCAACGATGCTCAATGCCGTCATGGACGCCAGGATGAATTGACCCAAGGGTTTTTTCACGGATTTCGATGAGGATGCCGAGGTTGAGGTCATGGTATTTCCGTCAATGAGCTAACAAAAGGGGCTACCGAAAGCACGCAGGCGCGGCATCCGCTGTCCTCAGCGAATTCCGATCGATCTGAAGTTGGTGGGTTGCAGCGCGGACCAGAAGCCCGGAATCTCGAGCAGTGCCGTGCGCCGGATGCGATCCTCGCCGATAAAGCTCAAGTCGCTGTCCGAAAGCGCAAACCCTGCATTGCGCTCCTCGCCGGCCTTGGGATAGACGATGAAAATGACTTGCGGCTCCCAGAACTTCTTGAACTGGGCCGTGGTCATGGTGAAATTGCCCAGCGCCGGATCGGCGATGAGCACATGCCCCGCGTGGATGGATTTCACCACCACGAAATGATCGAATCCGGCGTACTTGATCGGTACGATCCCGGGATGTTCCAGCGTTTCGAGATCCGAAAAGGCGGCCTTGAAGCCGGCGCTGCGATAGCCGATCTGAGCGGCGTAGCGCTTCATGTCGAGCAGCGAGAAACCACGCCGGTCGATGATTTTCTGGGTTTCCCCATAGCGCAGCATGCCGTTCATGGCATCGGTTTCGGTGAGGTTCAGGCCGATGTATTCCTGCAGCAAGGTCGTCAGCGACGCAGACCCGCAGCTGAAATCGTATTGTTGTCGGACCACGTCCTCGTTCTTGGCCGCACTCCAGGAGACCACGCCGATGTGTTCGCGCGAGGGCCCGTTGGGTCCCAGGATCGGGACGTCGATTTGACCCGTTGCCGAATGGCCGGCGGAAGAGAAAATCAGGAGGCCCAAAAGGGCCAGGCTGGACAATCGCGCAGGCATTGGCTTTTCCTTGCTTGTAGAAACAGGTCCAGTCTTGCGAAGGCCCGATCGATGGCCGTCAATGCAGCCGACGTCCATTGCCCAGCGCATGGAGGCGCAGCCATTCTAGGCGAGCTTGTGGGCAGACTCAAGCGGGCCTCGACAGGGTCGATTTCAGGGGCAGGACTCGTGGTAAGCCTCGATGAGACGGACTTCGTCGCGTGCACCCATGATCACCGCGATGCGTTGATGCAAGGTTTGCGGCACCACATCGAGGATGGATGCGCGCCCCGTGCTGGCGGCGCCGCCGGCTTGCTCGACCAGCAGCGCGATCGGGTTGGCCTCGTAGATCTGACGAAGTTTGCCGGGCCTCTGGGGATCCCTGCTGTCGTGCGGGTAGAGAAAAACGCCCCCGCGACTCAGCACACGATGGCAATCTGCAACCATCGCGCCCATCCAGCGCATATTGAAATCCTTGCCGCGCGGGCCAGCCGCCCCTGCATGGCATTCCTCGATGTAGCGGCGGACGGGCGGATCCCAGTAGCGCCAGTTCGAGGTGTTGATGGCGTACTCGTGACCCTCGTCCGCGATGTGCAGGTTTTCCTGCACCAGCACGAACTCGCCGACCGCGCGATCGAGGGTGAAGCTCAGCACGCCGCGGCCCAGGGTGAGCACCAGCACGGTGGCTTGACCGTACACGGCGTAGCCGGCGCACAACTGGTTGCGTCCGGGCTGGAGAAAATCCGGTTCCCGCGGCTCGTTGACCCCGGGGGGGCAGGGCAGAACGGAAAAGATCGTCCCGATGGACAGGTTGATGTCGATGTTGGTCGAGCCGTCGAGCGGATCGAAAACCAGCAGATAGTCGCCGCGTTGCTCGCCGATGGGAAGCAGGTAGATCGATTCCATTTCCTCCGACGCCATGGCGGCGACATGCCCGGACCGCTCGTGGTGTCGCAGGATGACATCGTTGGCCAGCACATCCAGTTTCTTCTGGGCTTCACCCTGAATGTTGGTGGCATTGGCATTGCCCAGGACATCGCCCAGCGCGCCCAGGCTGACGAGATGGGAAATCTGCTTGATGGCGCGGGCCATGTCCTCGATGACGCCCGCGAGGTCCGGACTGAGGGCATGGAGGCGCTGTTCATGGTGCAGAAACGCGGACAGGGTAATGCCATGGTGCATGCGGCGGACTTCCCGAGTGCTGTCGGAATGAAGGTGGCGAATTCTAGCAAGGAACGATCCGGTCGCGCATTCGAAGCGGATCACGGCCGTCGTCACGGGCTCAGCGCAACAGCAGGGTCCCAAGGCCCAGAAACGCAAAGAACCCGGCGACATCCGTCACGGTCGTCAGAACGACATGACCGGCGAGCGCCGGGTCGATCGACAGGCGGCGCATGATCAGGGGCACCGCAATGCCGCTGCTGGCGGCGAGCAGCAAATTCACCACCATGGCCAGCCCGATGACGCCGGCGAGGTCGCTCCGGCCGAACCACAGGTAGGCCAGCAGGGCCGTCACCGTAGCCCAGGCCAGGCCATTGAGCAGGCCCAGCAGCAGCTCCTTGTTGATGAAGCGTGGCGTGTTGCCGGCTGTCAGGCGGCCTTGCGCATACCCACGAATGATCAGGGTCTGGGTCTGGCTGCCGGCGATGCCGCCCATGCTGGCGACGATCGGCATGAGGACGGCCAGCGCGACGACTTCCTGCAGCGTTGCCTCGAACAGGCCGACCACGGCCGACGCGATGAACGCAGTGACCAGATTGATCCCGAGCCACAGCGTGCGGCGGCGGAAGCTCTGCAGAACGGGCGCGAACATGTCCTCCTCTTCGTCCAGACCGACCTGGCTCATCAGGGAATGTTCGCTTTCGTCGCGGATCACGTCCACGACGTCGTCGATCGTGATACGGCCGAGCACCATGCCCTCGTCGTTGACGACCGCCGCCGAGAGCAGGTCGCGGTCGGCGAATCGCCGGGCGACCTTGCGCGCCGGCCGGTCGACCGGGATGGGCTCGGCTTCCGTGTCCATCACATCGGCGACCGTTTCGTCGGGGTCGCTGACGAGCAGATTCTGCAGGGGCAGGACCCCCACATAGTGGCCGTAGCGGTCCACCACCACCAACTGATCCGTCTGGTCCGGCAATTCCCCCTTGACGCGCAGGTAGCGCAAGACGACGTCCAGCGTGACGTCGGGACGCACGGTCACGACCTCCGGATTCATCAGTCCGCCGGCGCTTTCCGGGGCGTAGGACAGCACTTTTTCGAGACGCAGACGTTCCTGCCGATCCAGCGCCTGAAGAATCTGGTTCGTGACCGCCCGTGGCAGGTCGTCGATGAGATCGGCCAGGTCGTCCAGATCCAGTTGTTCGGTCGCCGCGATGATTTCCGCCGGATCCATGTTGCGGATCAGTGCGCTGCGCACCGCATCGTTGACATGCAGCAAGACCTCGCCATCGTCTTCGGCCGGGACGAGGGACCAGATCAGTTCCCGTTCCGGGGAGGGCGTTGCTTCGAGGAGCGCAGCGATTTCGGCGGGATGGAGGGTGCGCAACAGCCGCCGCGCGCGCTCATAGGTTCCGCCGGTGAGCGCCGTGCGCAGCGCCGCGCCGGCGGTCGCCTGATTTTCTGGACGTTCGGCGTCGGACATCGCCTGGCTCCGGCTGGATCAGGGGTGGACGGGCAGTCCAGTGAAGGCACAGTGCTAGTTTACGGGAAGCGGGTCAGCCGGTCCATTCGAAATCGCGCGTCGGGCACACAAATTGCTAATGGTGCAACCCGGAGTGACGCACCAGCACATTGGGATAGGTCCGGCCGAGAGAGGCGCGGAGGCGTTCGGCCATGTAGACCGAGCGATGTTGTCCGCCCGTGCAACCGATGGCCACGGTGAGGTAGCTGCGGTTCTCGGCTTCGAAACGCGGCAGCCAGCGTTCCAGGAAGCCGCGAATGTCGTCGAACAGGGCCAGCGTCAGGGGTTCGCTTTCCAGGTAGGCCGCCACCTCGGCGTCCAGACCCGTCAGCGGACGCAGGCCGGGCTGCCAGTGGGGATTCGGCAGGCAGCGGATGTCGAACACGAAATCGGCATCCGTCGGGACCCCGTTCTTGAAGGCAAACGACTGGATCATCAGGGAAAGCAGGCCGTCACGCCCGTGCACGCGCTGGCGGATCAGATCACGCAGCTGATGGATGTTGGTCCGGGTGGTGTCGAGCACCAGATCCGCCTGTTCCGCGATCGGATTGAGGATCCGCCGCTCCTCCTCGATCGCCTCGATCAGCCCGGTCTGGGTGCTGCTGAGCGGATGGCGCCGCCTCGTTTCGCTATAGCGTTTGAGCAGCGTGTCGGCCTCGGCCTGAACGAAGAGCGTTTCCACCCGCACGCCCTTGTGGCGCAGGCGGGCCAGGCACTCCGCGAAGGTGGTCAATTCCGAGGCGTGCGAGCGGGCGTCGATGCCGACCGCGACGCCTTGTACGGAAAAGTCGCCGTGGCGGGAAAACTCCTCGACCAAGGGCTCCAGCAACGACAACGGCAGATTGTCGACGCAGTAGAGCCCGAGATCCTCCAGCATGTGCAACGCGACACTCTTGCCGGCGCCGGACAGGCCGCTGAGGATCAGCAGCCTCACGGGCCGTTCACCGCGCGCATGTCGCCGGGTGAACGGCCGGGCTTCTCGTCTGGATGACGATCGGGCGCATGGGCCCGAGGGTCAGGTTTCCGAAAATCCGGTCTTGAGCGATTCACGGGGATGGTGGTCCGTGTGCTTGTCTTTGTAACGGAGCGCCTGGCGGTCGAGCTTGTCGGCCAGCGCGTCGATGGCCGCATACATGTCTTCGCTGGTGGCGTCTGCGAACAGGGCCCCGCCGTTCACGGGAATCTTGGCTTCGGCGTGATGCCGTTCCTTTTCGACGCGCAACACCATGTGGGCGTCGAGGGACTGGTCCAGGTGGCGCTGGATGCGTCCGAGCTTCTCGGCGGCATACTGCCGGATGGCGGCGGTGATTTCGATGTTCTGGCCGGTGACATCAATCTTCATCGGAGTCCCCTGTCGTCGCAAACGTTATCGGGATGAAATGCTCAAACGAGACGCTTGCGCTCGTTCGAGGGCGGAATGGACATGAACTCTCGGTATTTGGCCACGGTGCGGCGCGCCACGTTGATGCCGCCCGCCAGCAACATCTCGGTCAACTTGCTGTCGCTCAGCGGCTTGCGCGGGTTTTCCGCCGCGATCAGCTTGCGAATCATGGCCTGGATGGCGGTTGCCGAGCATTCGCCGCCATCCACGGTGGCCACATGGCTCGAAAAGAAATACTTGAACTCGAAGATGCCGCGCGGCGTATGCATGTACTTTTGATTGGTCACCCGCGAAATCGTGCTCTCGTGCATGCTGACGGCTTCGGCGATCTCGCGCAGCACCATGGGTTGCATGGCTTCCTCGCCATGGTCGAAAAAGCCCTGTTGCCGTTCGACGATGCTGGTGGCGACCTTCAGCAGCGTTTCGTTGCGGCTCTGCAGGCTCTTGAGAAACCATCGTGCTTCCTGGAGATGCTGCCGCATGGTTTCATTGTCACGGCTGTTGTCGGCGCGCTTGATGAGTCCGGCGTACATCCGGTTGATGCGCAGCCGGGGTGTGGTTTCACTATTGAGGTCGACCCGCCAGCTCTTGCCCACCCGGCGAACGATCACGTCCGGCACCACGTAGCTTGCCGTCTTCTGCGAGATCTGCGCTCCCGGGCGGGGGTTCAGGCGCTGGATCAGTTCGATGGCAGCGCAGAGTCCTTCCTCGGTGATCTTGAGCCGGCGCTGCAGGGTCGCGAAATCGCGGCTCGCCAGGAGATCGAGGTGATGTTCCACCAGCTCCATCGCGGCAGCGTGCGCCTCCGAGGGCGCCAGGGCGCGCAGTTGCAGCAGCAGGGCTTCGCGCAGATCGCGGGCACCGATGCCGATCGGGTCGAAACCCTGCACGCGCTTGAGCACGGCGAGGATTTCCTCGGGCTCGGTCGCCAGTTCGGGCCCGACTTCGACGACGAGGTTTTCGAGGGATTCGGTGAGGTAGCCATCTTCATTGATGGCGTCGATGATGGCCAGGGCGATGGCTTCGTCGCTCTCGCTGAAGTGACCGAGGCGCATCTGCCAGAGCAGGTGATCCCGCAACTCGCCGCCATCCTGGCTGGGCGTCTGATTGAAATCCCAAGCTTCTGCGCTTCCGCCGCCGGTGTCGTCCCCCTGGGACCAGGGGTCTTCCCACGCCGTATCGAAATCCTCGCCGCCATCGAGTTCAGCCGCAGGTTCGGTCGTCGACTCCGGCGCGGCCGCTTCGGATTCGCCTTCCGGGTAGTCGGCCGCGGCCTCGTCATCGTTCTCGCCCGGCCCGTTCTCGATCATGAGGTTGGTGTCGAGGACCGTCTGGATTTCCTGCTGCAGTTCGAGGGATGAAAGTTGCAGCAGGCGGATGGCCTGTTGCAGTTGCGGCGTCATCGCCAGACGTTGACCCAGCTTGAGGTGCAGGGACTGTTTCATGGACACGAGGGGGGGATGGCGGCAGTCATGGCTCGATTCTACTCGCTCGAAGGTCTTGTGGCATGCGCTCGGGTCAGAGCCGGAAAGCCTGGCCCAGATAAACCTCTCTGACGGTGCTATCGGCCAGAATCCGCTCGGGCTCACCTTGGGCGATGACGGTCCCCTCGCTCAGGATATAGGCGCGTTGGCAGATGTGCAGCGTTTCGCGCACGTTGTGGTCGGTGATCAGCACGCCGATCTGCCGTTCCCGCAGATGGGCCACGATGCGCTGGATGTCGACCACCGAAATCGGATCGACGCCGGCGAAGGGTTCATCCAGCAGAATGAATCGGGGCTCGGCGGCCAGTGCACGGGCAATTTCGAGACGCCGCCGTTCGCCGCCCGACAGGCTCATGCCGCGCGACTCGCTGAGGTGCGCGATGTGAAACTCTTCCAGCAGGGCGCGGCAACGCTGCTGGCGTCGCAGCATGACATCAGATCGAAGCGTTCCGAGCGTTCAAAAGGCTGGGTGCACCCGTCGTTTTGGTAGCTATTCAGAGCCTGCGCGCTCAGATCCAAATTAGGTTTTGAGCGCGTCAGCGGCTTTCCAGGACGGGTGGGTACGTGGTACGTACAGATACGAGTAGTGAGAGCGTCTGCCACCAAGTGCCACATCTGCGCGCTCATCACACCCTTATATTTGCAAGCCATTTGCTGCCACTTTGCACATCTTGCACATCTTGCACA
>PKCW01000299.1 GCA_002862965.1 Pseudomonadota bacterium | reverse complement strand
CAGCGGCTCGAAGCCGTAGCCCATCGAGATGTCGAGCGCGACTTCCGGCCACAGCGCGCGAAAGGCGTCCAGCGCCGGCATCAGCCAGTCGAAGCAGCTGTGGCACTCGATGACCAGATGCAGCCGGCCGGCGCGACCGGCGCGCAGCCGGGCCAGATCGCGTTCGGCGGCCTGCACCTGCGGCAGCACCTGATCCGCCAGGCTCAGCAGCCGCTCGCCCGCCCGCGTGAAGCGCACCGGCCGGCTCTTGCGCTCGAACAGCCGGGCGCCGATGCGATCCTCCAGCTCCTTGAGCTGATGCGACAGCGCCGACTGGGTCAGATGCAGCTGCTCGGCCGCGGTGGTGAGGCTGCCGGTGTCGCGCAGGGCGGCCAGACTGCGCAGATGACGCCACTCGATCATGAATTATCCTCATGCTTAAACTGAAAATTATCCGTTTGATTCATGTTAACCCGCCGCCCAGAATGCCTGCCAGGTTTTTTCAGGAGTAGAGAACATGGCGACGGCTCACAATCTCGGCTTTCCGCGCATCGGCGCCGGGCGCGAACTCAAGCAGGCGGTGGAGGCATACTGGCGCGGCGCGCTGGATGCCGACGGCCTGCAGCAGGCCGGGCGCGCGCTGCGGCTGCGGCACTGGCGCCTGCAGGCGGCGGCCGGGCTGACGTCGCTGCCGGTCGGCGACTTCAGCTGGTACGACCACATGCTCGACACCTCCGCCTGGCTCGGCGCGGTACCGGCGCGCTTCGGCTGGAACGGCGCGACGGTCGATCTCGACACCGCCTTTCGCATGGCGCGCGGCCGGGCGCCGAGCGGCGCCGATGCGCCGGCCTGCGAGATGACCAAGTGGTTCGACACCAACTATCACTACCTCGTGCCCGAGTTGCAGCGCGGCCAGAGGTTCCGGCTCGCCTCGGCGGCGCTGTTCGAGCAGGTGGCCGAATGTCAGGCGGCCGGCTACAGCGCCCGGCCGGTGCTGGTCGGCCCCCTGACCTGGCTGTGGCTGGGCAAGGTCAAGGGCGAGCCTTTCGAGCGCCTGACGCTGCTCGAGGAGATCACCGCCGTCTACCGCGAGATGCTGGCGCGGCTGCGCGCGCAGGGCGTGGCCTGGGTGCAGATCGACGAGCCCATCCTCGCGCTGGAGCTGCCCGCCGCCTGGCGGGAGGCGTTTGCGACCACTTATCGCGCATTGCAGGGCGGCCCCGAGATCCTGCTGGCGACCTACTTCGGCGGCCTGGGCGAGAACCTCGCGCTGGCGCTCGATCTGCCGGTGCAGGCGCTGCATCTGGACGCAGTGCGCGACCCGGCGCAGGTCGCCGCGGCGGTGGCGCGGCTGCCGGCGGACAAGTGCCTGTCTCTGGGCGTGGTCGACGGCCGCAATGTCTGGCGCAGCGATCTGGCCGCGACGCTCGACGGGCTCGAGCCGATCCACGCGCGCCTCGGCGAGCGGCTCTGGCTGGCGCCATCCTGCTCGCTGCTGCACGTGCCGGTCGATCTGGCGCAGGAGACGGCGCTCGACCCCGAACTGGCCTCCTGGCTCGCCTTTGCCACCCAGAAGTTGAACGAAGTGGCGACCCTGGCGCGGGCCTTGCGCGAGGGCCGGGCGGCGGTGGCACCAGCGCTGGCATCGAACGCAGCCGCGCTGGCGGCGCGACGCGCCTCATCCCGCATCCGCAACCCCGCGGTGCAGGCACGGCTGGCGGCGTTGACGCCGGCCCAGGGCGATCGCCTGCATCCCTATCCGGTCCGCGCCCAGACCCAGCGCGCGCGCCTCGAGCTGCCGCCGTTCCCCACCACCACCATCGGTTCCTTCCCGCAGACCGCCGAGATCCGCAAGGCGCGCCAGGATTTCCGGCAAGGCCGGCTCGACGAGGCGGCCTACAACGAGGCAATGCAGGCGCAGATCGCATTGGCCGTGGAACGGCAGGAGGCGCTGGGGCTGGACGTGCTGGTGCATGGCGAGGCCGAGCGCAACGACATGGTCGAATACTTCGGCGAGCAACTGGCCGGCTTTGCCTTCACCACACAGGGCTGGGTGCAGAGCTACGGCTCGCGCTGCGTGAAGCCGCCCATCCTCTACGGCGACGTCGCGCGGCCGGCGCCGATGACGGTGGCCTGGAGCCGCTATGCGCAGTCGCTCACCGACAAGCCGATGAAGGGCATGCTCACCGGGCCGATCACGATCCTGCAGTGGTCCTTCGTGCGCGATGACCAGCCGCGCCGCGACACCGCGCTGCAGATCGCGCTGGCGCTGCGCGACGAGGTGCAGGATCTGGAAGCCGCCGGCATCGGCGTGATCCAGGTCGACGAGCCGGCGTTGCGCGAGGGGCTGCCGCTGCGCCGGCCCGAATGGGCCGCGTATCTCGACTGGGCCAGCCTGGCGTTCCGCATCGCGGCCGGCGGCGTGCAGGACGCGACCCAGATCCACACCCACATGTGCTACGCCGAGTTCAACGACATCATTCAGACCATCGCCGCCATGGACGCCGACGTCATCAACATCGAGACCTCGCGCTCGGACATGGAGCTGCTCGATGCCTTCGAGCGCTTCCGCTATCCCAACGAGATCGGCCCCGGCGTCTACGACGTGCACACGCCCAGCGTGCCCACGGTGGCGGAGATGGTGGCGCTGATGCGCAAGGCTGCCGCGCTGATTCCGCCCGACCGGCTGTGGGTCAATCCCGACTGCGGCCTGAAGACGCGCGGCTGGGCGGAGGTCGAACCGGCGCTGGCCAACCTGGTCGAGGCCGCGCGGCAACTGCGCGCGGAATGCGCGCGGGCTTAAAATCGGTCGGCAACGGGATGTGAACCGCCGCGCCGCCCGCAGGCGCGGCGACCCGTCCGCCGCATCGACACGCCCGAGCCGGGGCGTGGCCGCGGGGACGGCGCCCGCCGCCGGTCAACCGCAGCGATGCGTCCGGGACATCAGCCGGGGCGTCCGCACAGGCAGAAGGCATAGATGCCGCGCTGGGCGGGCGCAACCAGCGGCCGGGTGGCGGCCTGCCAGGTCTGCACCAGGCGCGCAAGTTCGGGGGGCAGCAGTGCGTGCAGGGCCTGCGCCCCCATCGCCGTGCTCTGTACGCGCGCCAGCAGATACTGCCCCAGCGTCAACTCGGGTTCGAGGTAACGGGCCTGGTAGCCCTCGCCCAGATCGGCCAGTTCCGCCGCCGCCTTGACGGCATCGGGAACCTCACCGTAGCCATCGACCAGTTTCAACTCGAGGGCATCGGCCCCGCTCCAGACGCGGCCCTCGGCCAGCTTGGCGACCGTGTCGACCGGCAACTGCCGGGCATCGGCGACCCGCAGCAGGAAATCGCGATAGGTGCGCTCCACCATGGCCTGGATCGCTTCACCGACGTGCGGATCGAGCTTGCGATCGGCCCGCAACGCCCCCGCCAGCGCCGTCGTGCCGACGCCGTCGACGTGGACACCAAGCTTTTCGAGGGTGTCCTGATAGGTCGGCAGGATGCCGAACACCCCGATGGAGCCGGTGATGGTGGCCGGCGAGGCCAGGATGCGATCCGAGGCCGTGGCGATCCAGTAGCCGCCCGACGCCGCGACGCTGCCCATCGACACCACGATCGGCTTGCCGGCCTCGCGCGTCAGATCCAGTTCGCGGCGGATCACCTCCGAGGCAAAGGCGCTGCCGCCGGGACTGTCGATGCGCAGCACCAGCGCCTGGATGGTGTCGTCGAGGCGCGCCTGACGGATGGTCTCGGCGAAGGCGTCGCCGCTCACCGAATCCTCCACCGGATCGCCGTCGACGATGGTGCCGGCCGCGACGAGAATCCCCACCGTGGGCTTGTGTGCATCGACCGGCGCCTCGCGCCCGATCGCCAGCAGATAACCGTTCTGGTCGATGCCCTTGAAGCCGCCCTCCTCATCCGCGCTGCTTTCCGCGATCACCCGCTCGAGGAACTCGTCCCGGTGGCTCAGCGCGTCCACCAGTCCTTCCTGCAGCGCGAGCTGCGCGCTGTCGCCCTGGGTGGCGACCAGCAGATCGGCCATCCGGTCGGCATAGCGCTGGATCTTCTCCGGCGCGAGCTGCCGCGCCGTCGCCACGCTCTGCTTGTAGACGTCCCAAAGATCGCTCAGCCAGGCCCGGTTGGCCTCGCGCGAGGCCGCCGACATGTCGTTGCGGATGAAGGGCTCGACGGCGGACTTGAACTCGCCGACGCGGAACACGTTGACATCCAGCCCGATCTTCTCGATCAGATCCCGGAAATAGAGCGGATAGGTCGAGAAGCCCTCGATGCCGACCTGTCCCATGGGGTGCAGGTGCACCTCGCTGGCCTGGGCAGCGACGAGGTAGGCGGACTGGCTGTATTCGTCGGCATAGGCCAGGACCGGCTTGCCCGCCGCCCGGAAACGCTGCACGGCCGCGCCGATCTGCATCAGCTTGGCCAGCTCGCCACCTTCGAAATGGCTGAAATCCAGCACCGCGACCTTGATCCGATCGTCGGTGGCCGCTGCGTCCAGCGCCCGCAACAGATCCCGGACCCGCGTTTCGCGCACCGGCGCGCCGACCGCCTCGTCGACCATTTTCTGCAAGGGATCCTGCCGGGACTGCTCCACCAGCGCGCCCTGCAGCTTGAGCACCAGCGCCGATTCTGCCGGCACGGGCACGGCCAGATCGGTGCGCAGCAACACCACCACGATCAGCACGAAGCCGACGAACGCGAGCCGCGACAGCCAGCGCCGCAGGCCATCGATAAAACCGCCCACGCGGCCGGCGGCGCGGCGGATTCGGGAAGGACTGCGGCTCATGCGTTACCTCGGATGCGATTCAATCCGGCCATCATAATGCAGCGGCCGCAGGCGGTGCAGGAACGGCTGCGACCGATCGGTCGGCTGCTTCCACGGCGCCCCAGCCGCGCCTTACGGCGGAACATCCGCCTCCCTGTTGCCCGGCCGGACGGCCCGGTAGGATGGCGTCATCATCGGCGCGACGCGCCGAGGTCCTGCGTGAGGATTGGAGATGCGCAAGTCGTACCGGTCGATCGTCGCCCTGTTCCTGTGGGCCGTCACCGTCGCGGCGGCCGATGCCCGGCCCCGCGACTGGCTGGGTGAGTCTCAGGCAGCAGAGCGCCACGGCGAACCCGCCCCCAGAACCCTCGCCTATGGCAGCGATGCGTTGCAACGGCTGGATGTCTGGACGGTGCGAGGCAGCCGTCCCGCACCGCTGGTGATGTTCGTACACGGCGGCGGCTGGAAGCGCGGCAGCAAGGACAACGCCTCCAGCAAATGGCTGCCGGCCCACCTGACACAGCAGGGCTACGCCTATGCCTCGATCGACTACCGGCTGGTGCCGGCCGTCACCGTCGAGCGGCAGGCCGAGGACGTCGCCCGCGCCCTGCGGACGTTGCTCGACCGCGCGGCGGAACTGGGCATCGACCGCCGCCGGGTGGTGCTGATGGGCCACAGCGCCGGCGCGCACCTGGTTGCCCTGGTCGGCACCGATGAGCGCCATCTGCGGTCGACCGGATTGAGTTTTGCCGACCTCCGCGGCGTGATCGCCAACGACGGCGCCGCCTACGACGTACCGGCACAGCTACAGGAAGAGGCGCCGCTGATGCATCAGACCTATCTGGAGACGTTCGGCAGCGATCCTGCGCGTCAGCGGGCGCTTTCGCCCATCCACAACGCCGCCGCGCCCAATGCGCCGGCCTTCCTGCTGCTGCACATACAGCGGCCCGACGCCGTGCGGCAGACCGAGGCGCTGGGCCGCGCGCTCACAGCTGCCGGCAGTGCCGTCGACTACGGCAGTTTCGCCGGCAGCGGCTTGCGCGGCCACATCGAGATCAACCGCCGGCTCGGCGATCCCGATTACCCCGCCACCCTAGTGGTCGATGACTGGCTGCGGAAGATCCTTGGCGGATGATGACGCGCCCGAGCGCGCCGATCGGGCGCCGCAGGTGTTGCGTTTTCACGCGCGATAGCCGACGGGAATGACGACATCCAGTGTCGTCGTGCTCACACCCACAACGACCACCCATCGGTCGATCCCGGCGAACCGAGCACCGATGATCGACCGGAAATTCGACGAGGCATTGCATTCACGGCAGCGTCGGCAATCCCAACTCCTTGAGAAAGGAGTTGTGTTTTTCGAGTGCGGCTTGCCTTGCCGTCCGGCGTGATGACGCCGTCGAGCAGACGAGCGAATTCGCCGTTGGTGAGCGCCACGCGATCGCGAATGTCAGGGCGGCCCATGTAGGAGGTCGCCGATTCTGCCGCTGGCCATCGGCGATCGCCACGGGCGCCGCCAGCAGCGCCAGCGCCATTTGGCCGCCAATCGGCTACAATGGCGCGGCCATGCCCATTCCGGGCTGGCCTCCCGCTTCCAGGAAGCCCTGATTTTGCCCGCGCCGGTGATGGCGCGATTCGCCTCACAGGCGTCCGAAAGCCTTCGCACCGCAGGGATTCGCGCGGTTGGCCTTTCCACGCGCGCCCTTATCTCTCGCGGTGACACTTCCCATGACGACCGATACGTCCGATTCCCAAGTCCTGTTCAGCGATCTCGGCCTGGCCGAACCCGTGCTGCGCGCCGTCGGCGAGCTGGGCTATGAAACGCCCTCGCCGATCCAGGCGCGCATCATCCCGCACGTGCTCGGCGGCCAGGACGTGCTGGGGCAGGCCCAGACCGGTACCGGCAAGACCGCGGCATTTGCCCTGCCGCTGCTGTCGCGCCTCGCGCCGGACGCGCCCGGCGTCCAGGCGCTGGTGCTGGCGCCGACCCGCGAGCTGGCCTTGCAGGTCGCCGCGGCCTTCCAGCGCTATGCCGCGCACCTGCCCGGTTTCCGGGCGCTGGCGGTGTACGGCGGACAGGGCTACGCCGAGCAGTTGCGCGGCCTGCGCCAGGGCGCTCAGGTGGTGGTCGGTACTCCGGGCCGCATCATGGACCACATGCGCCGCGGCAGTCTCGATCTGGCGCACCTGCGCTGCCTCGTGCTGGACGAGGCCGATGAAATGCTGCGCATGGGCTTCATCGAGGATGTGGAGTGGATCCTGGAGCAGACGCCGGCGACCCGCCAGATCGCGCTGTTCTCGGCCACCATGCCGGCCGCCGTCAAGCGCATCGCGCAGCGGCACCTGAAGAATGCCGCCGAGGTCGCCATCGCGGTGCGCACCACCACCGCGCCGACCATCCGCCAGCGTTACTGGCGGGTCGGCGGGCTGCCCAAGTTCGAGGCGCTGAGCCGCATCCTGGAAACGGAGGAGACCGACGGCGTCATCATCTTCGTGCGCACCAAGGTGGAAACCGAGCAGCTCGCCGACAATCTCGCCGCGCGGGGCTATGCCGCCGCCGCGCTGAACGGCGACATTCCCCAGAACCTGCGCGAGCAGACCGTGACCCGGCTCAAGTCCGGGCGCATCGACATCCTGGTCGCCACCGACGTCGCTGCCCGCGGCCTCGACGTGGAGCGCATCGGCCACGTCATCAACTACGACATTCCCTACGACACCGAAGCCTATGTGCACCGCATCGGCCGCACCGGCCGCGCCGGCCGCAGCGGGGAGGCGATCCTGTTCGTCGCGCCGCGCGAGACGCGCATGTTGCAGGCCATCGAGCGCGCCACCGGCCAGCGCATCGAGTCCATGGAGCTGCCCAGCGTCGCGCGCATCAACGAGCGCCGCATCGCCCGCTTCAAGGCCGCCATCGAGGCCGCGCTCGGCCACGCCCAGCAGCCGTTTTACCGGCAGTTGATCACGGAGTTCTGCGCCGAAAAGGCGGTCGATCCGCTCGACGCCGCGGCCGCGCTGGCCGCGCTGCTGCATGGCGAGGCGCCGATGCTGCTCGATGCGGGCAGGGAAGCGGTGCCGGCGTCCATGGCCACCAGACCCCGCGCGCATCCGCGTGAGTCCGAACGCGAAGCGACGCGGCCGGCTACCCGCCCGGAGCGGCCGGCCGGGGCACGCGCCGGCACGCGCCCGGCGGCGGCGGAAAACATGGAAACCTACCGGGTCGACGTCG
>PKCW01000289.1 GCA_002862965.1 Pseudomonadota bacterium | reverse complement strand
CACCAGAACGCCTCGACCGAGGATTCCGGATCAAGCCGCTCGCCGGACTGTTTCAGGCCCTGGCTACGCAGCAAGAGCTTGTCGTTGTCCGGGCCATTGGTAATCCGACCCGACCAGCTGATGCCCTGGCCTTGCTTGTTCGTGAGGAACTCGAGCTCATCCACGAGCACCTTGGCCACCGAAATTTTGTCGGCCATCTCATAGCCGGGCAGCGTCGAATTCCTGTAGCCGTCGGAATAAGCGTCCGGGTCGCGCGCATCGGCGCCGGGTTTTCCGCCACTCATGTCCATGCCAGGCATATTCATCGGGGGCGCGCTGCTGCCATCCTTTTGCTGGTCGCCCATCGGCATATCCGGCGACATGGCCTGATCGTTCGAGCCGGCCGCCTCGGCGTTGACCGCAGGCTTCACCTGCTGGCTGAGCGCCGGTCCGGCGACGGTGGTCATCGCGAGCCCGGTGAGGGCCAGCAACCATGTTGCGCGCGAGGTTGTCATGCCACGACCACCTCGCGGAACATGCCCGCGGCCATGTGATAGAGCAGGTGGCAGTGGAAGGCCCAGCGCCCCGGCGCGTCGGCGGTCACCGCGAAGCTGAGGCGCTGCGCCGGCTGCACCGAGACGGTGTGCTTGCGCACCTGGAAGCGGCCGTGCGGCGATTCGACCTCGCTCCACATGCCGTGCAGGTGCATCGGGTGCGCCATGGTCGAGTCGTTGACCAGCACGATGCGCAGCCGCTCGCCGTGACGGAAGTGGATCGGCTTGGCGTCGTTGAGCTTGACGCCGTCCAGCGACCACATGAAGCGTTCCATGTTGCCGGTCAGGTGCAGCTCCAGCTCGCGCTGTGGCGGGCGGTGATCGAGCGCACCGCCGGGTGTGCGCAGGTCGGCGTAGGTCAGCACGCGGCGGCCGTTGTTGCGCAGGCCTGCGCCGGGGTCGTCGAGACTGGCGCGCGGGTAGTCCACGCGCATGTCGGTGCCGGGGCCGTATTCGGTGCGCGCGTGGCGCGCCTTGGCGGGCATCTCGACCATGCCGTGGCCGGTGTGGCCGCCGGACATGCCCGGCATATCGGACATCGCCGGCATCGCCATCATCGCGCCCATCATGTCCACCGGATCGAGCCAGACCCGCGGGTCCGGCGCCGGCACTTCGCTCTCCATGCCGGCGCGCGGCGCCAAGGTGCCGCGCGCGTAGCCGCTGCGGTCCATGGCCTGCGCGAAGATCGTGTAGGCGCGATCGTCCGGCAGGCGCACGATCACGTCGTAGGTCTCGCCGGGACCGATGCGGAACTCGTCCACCTCCACCGGCTCGACGCTCTGGCCGTCGGTGCCGACGACCGTGAGCTTGAGGCCGGGGATGCGCACGTCGAAGAAGGTCGCGGTGCCGGCGCCGATGAAGCGCAGGCGCACGCGCTCGCCGGGCTTGGCCACTGCCGTCCAGTTGCCGGCCGGCGGCGCGCCGTTCATCAGGTAGGTGTAGGTGGCCGCGGACACGTCGCTGTAGTCCGTCGGATTCATGCGCGAGCGGTTCCACATGCGGCGCTTGTCGACGGCCGCACCCAGGCCCCGCTGCTGCACGTCGTCGAAGAAATCGCCGACGGTGGGCTGCGCGAAGTTGTAGTAGCCGCCCATCTTCTTCAGGTTCAGGAACACCTGCAGCGGGTTTTCGTCGGTCCAGTCGGCCAGGATCACCGGGTAGTCGCGCTCGGCTACGACCGGGTCGGGTATCCGCGGCTCGACGATCAGCGCGCCGTAGAGACCGGTCTGCTCGTGCAGCGTGTGCGCGTGATACCAGTAGGTGCCGCTCTGCTTGAGCGTGAACCGGTACGTGAAAGTCTCGCCTGGCGCGATGCCGGGGAAGCTGATGCCGGGTACACCGTCCATCTCCGGCGGCACGATCACGCCATGCCAGTGGATCGTCGTCATCTCGGGCAGGCGGTTGGTGACGCGCAAGGTCACGGTGTCGCCTTCGCGAACCCGCAGCACCGGACCGGGCAGCCGGCCGTTGACGACGGTGGCGCTGCGCGCTTGGCCGGTGAAGTTCACCGGCAGCTCGTCGACCGTCAGATCGAAATCGGGGCCCCGCAGCTCGGCCGGGCCGGCCGATGCGGCCAGCGCCCAGGCGTTGCGCACGTAGGCGCCGGCCACGCCCAGCGCGGTCAGCGCCGTGAGGCCCTGCACGAAGCGTCGCCGGCTGGCCGAGGGCAGAGCGAGCGAATCGCTCGCGGGAAAGCGCTGCATCTGTTCGTTCCTGTTCTTCATTGGGCGATGGCCGCTGCGTTGGTCTGCACGGCCTGCTGCAGCCGCGCCTCGATGTCGGCCGGCAGCGAAGTCTTGATGACCTGACCGCCCGTGCCTTCGAGCGCGGCGATCACCTTGTCGGTGGTCATCGAGCGCGCCAGCACGAACAGCGCCGAGCAGCAGGGCTCGACTTCCTTGCTCAGCGCGCGGATGAAGTCGTCGTTGATGCCGAAGTCGGCGAAGTAGCCGCTCAGTGCGCCGATCCCGGCGCCGGCCGCGCCGCCCACGACCATCCCGAGCGGCCCGGCGAAGATCAGGCCGATCAGGATTCCCCAGAAGCTGCCGCCCCACGCGCCCGAAGCAGCGAGATTGACCGACTGCTGCAGGGTCAGCTTGCCCTTCTCATTGCGGCGCACGACGACGGCGTCGTCCAGGTCGATCAGATACTCCTCCTCCAGGTCACGCAGCCGATCCAGCGTCTTTGCGGCAGCGTCCGGCTGGTGCTTGTAGATCACGGCAATCAGGGTTTTCATGGCAGGGTTCCTCGGGTTGAATGAAGGGATGGGCGGCGCGGCTCCGGCCCATTGGCGGAGTGTTCGGAAGCGGAGTTCAGGTCAGGCATCGGCGCGCCGCCCGTAGCGCCGGTGCAAGGCGTTGTGGATCGGGCAGTAGACGAGCCCGGCGTAGGCGCCGTAGAGGAAGCTCTCGGCCAGGCCGAGCAGGAAGCCCCACCAGGTCAGCCAGCGGAACGCCGGCAACAGCGCCTCCAGCACGGCTTTCATGTGCAGGCCCTCCGGCGCGACGAGACCCCAGATCACGCAGACGACGAACGTGATCGCGGCGAACAGGCCCAGCGCCCAGCTCACGAGCTTGGTGTTCAACATGGCGGGCGCCTCAGTGCTGGTGACCGGACGGCGGCGGGTCGTCGTCGCGGGGTCGGCGGCCTGCGCCGCCATGGCCACCATGACCGCCGTGGCCGCCATGCCCGAACAGGTGCATCGCGATGAACGCGACGAAGATCAGGATCCAGAACCAGTTTTGCGTCAGCCATTCCATGAGGAAGCTCCTTTCAGGGGTTGCGGCTTGGGGGTGGCGCTCAGCCGCAGCGTCAGCGCGCGTGCCAGGCCGAAGCTCAGGGGAAACAGCAGGACCAGCTGCAGCACCGGCAGCAGCGAGACCGGCGTCGCCGGCAGTCGCGGCGCGCGCGCGGTGTAGCGCCACCAGTGCATCGCCAGCGCGTGCAGCTCGACCGCCACGCTGAGTGCGAGCGCCAGACCCAGCAGCGACAGCCAGACGCGCGGCGTCCAGCGCTGCAGCGGCCAGCGCGGGTTCCAGCTCACGAGCGCGGTGCCGAGCCAGGCGAGAGCGGTGAGCACGAGATCGCCCAGCGTTGCGCGCAGCATCGCGGCCATCGACGCCGGCGCACGCAGGTGTACGAAGAAGGCCTCGCACTGCACGTACTCCCAGATGAAGTGCAGCACGAAGCTGACCAGCGCCAGCGCCGGCCAGAAAACCCACATGGCGGATCGGCGGGACATGATCAGTGCGCCGCGACGGCGGACGGCGCGGACGGCGCCGGCGCATCGGCCTGCGCCAGCCGCAAGCGCTTCAGCAGGAGCGCGTTGACGGCGACCAGCACGGTGCTGCCGGACATCGACAGCGCGGCGATCTCCGGCGACAGCGTCAGCGGATACAGCACGCCGGCGGCGAGCGGAAACGCGATGACGTTGTAGCCGGCGGCCCACCACAGGTTCTGGTGCATCTTGCGGTAGGTCGCGCGCGAGATCTCGATCGCCTTGACCACGTCGAGCGGGTCGCTCTTCATCAGCACCACGTCGGCGCTTTCCATCGCCACGTCGGTGCCGGCGCCGATCGCAAAGCCGACGTCGGCCTGCGTCAGCGCCGGTGCGTCGTTGACGCCGTCCCCGACCATGCCGACCTTCTTGCCCTGCGCCTGCAGCTCCCTGACCTTGTCGGCCTTCTGCCCCGGCAGCACGTCGGCGAGCACGATGTCGATGCCCAGCTCCGCGGCGACGCGCTCGGCAGTGCCGCGGTTGTCGCCGGTGAGCATCGCCACCTGGACGCCGCGCTCGTGCAGGCGCGCGATCGTCGCCTTCGATGTCGGCCGCGGCGCGTCGGCGATCGCGATCAATCCGACGAGCGCGTTGCCGCGTGCGACGTGCACAACGGTGCGGCCGGCGCCCTGCAGTTCGCGCGCGCGATCGCCCAGCTCGCTGATGCCCACGTTCTCCGACTCCATGAGCTTGCGGTTGCCGAGCAGCACGCGCTGGCCGCCGATGGTGGCGACCGCACCCATGCCGTCGTGATTGCGGAAGCCCTCGGGTCGGGTCAGCGGCAGGTTCTTCGCGCGCTCCAGAATGGCCCTGGCCAGCGGATGCTCGGAGGATTGTTCCGCCGAGGCGGCCAGCGTCAGCAGCTCATCGGTCGTGACGCCGTCGGCGGGCACCACCGCGACGACGCGCGGTTCGCCCATCGTCAGCGTGCCGGTCTTGTCGAAGATGACGACGTTCAGTTTCGTCGCCTCCTCCAGCGCAGACGCGTTCTTGATCAGAATGCCGTGTTTCGCGCCGACGCCGGTGCCGACCATCACCGCCATCGGCATCGCCAGGCCCAGCGCATCGGGGCAGGCGATCACGAGCACGGTGATGGTCAGCGTCATCGCCAGCAGCACGGTCTGGCCGATGACGAAAAACCAGACGCCGAAGGTCAGCAGCGCGACGATGATCGCCGCCCACACCAGCCACTGCGCGGCGCGGTCGGCGAGCAGCTGCGCCGGCGCCTTCGAGTTCTGCGCCTCCTGCACCAGCTTGACGATCTGCGCCAGCGCCGTGTCGGCACCGACCTTGGTCGCCTTGAAGCGGAACGCGCCGCTCTTGTTGATGGTCGCGCCGATGACGGTGTCGCCGGGCTTCTTCTTCACCGGCATCGACTCGCCGGTCAGCATCGACTCGTCGACCTGCGACTCGCCTTCGAGCACGACACCGTCGACCGGAATCTTGCCGCCGGGGCGGACGACCACGGTCTCGCCCAGCAGCACCTCGGCCGTCGCGACCTCGACTTCGTGGCCGTCGCGCACTACGACCGCCTTGGGCGGCGACAGATTCAGCAGCGCCTTGACCGCCTCGGAGGCACCGGCGCGGGCGCGCATCTCCAGCCAGTGGCCGAGCAGGATGAATACCAGCAGCACGGCTGCGGCCTCGAAGAACTGCGGGCCCGGAAACAGAAAGGTCGCGCCGACGCTGTAGAGGTAGCCGGCGCCGACCGACAGCACGACCAGCGTCGACATGTTGACCGCGCCGTTGCGCAGCGCCCGCAGCGCGTCGGTCACGAACGGCCAGGCCGGCCACAGGATTGCGCCGCTGGCCAGCACGAACAGGAACAGGTTCAGGTTCATGCCCAGGGGCGGCTTCAGCGTCGGCAAGTCCATGCCCATCGGGGCGGCGAGGAAGATCGGCACGCTGAACAGCAGGCAGACGAGGAAGCGGTTGCGCAGGTCGCGCACCATCGCCTGCATGTCGCCGCCGCCGTGGTGCATGCCCTCATGACCGGCGTGTTCCGGCGCGACGGCGTGCTTCGCCGGTTCGTGCGCCGCATGCTTTGCCTGGGCGTGCTCTGCGTGAGCGTGCGTGGCGTGCGCATGTGCCGCGCGCGCCGGTAGCTCGTGATCGCAGACGTGCTCGGGCACCGACTCGCCGCGGCAGTGGTGGCCGCAGGCACGGATGACGTCCGCCAGCGCAGCGGCGCTGGTGCTGGCTTCGTCGTAGCGCACGGTCGCGCTGCCGCTGACCGCATTGACGTGTGCTTCGGCGACGCCGGGGACGCGATTGAGCTGTTTTTCGACGCCCAGACCGCTCATCGCGCCGAGCAGGCCGGATACTTCCAGCGTGGTGGTTTTCATGAAGTGCTCCTGAGCGAAGATGCAGTCGGCGCCAACAGCTCGCGCACGGCGTCGGCGATGCGCGGATGCAGGTCGATGACGTTGGAGGGGTGGGGGATGCTGTTGCAGCTGACGACGCGACGGGCGCCGGCGCGCAGCAGATCGTGGTAGGCGCTGTCGGCGAAGATCGGATGGACTGCCACGCACACCGGCGCGCGCAGGCCGGCCGTTTGCAGGTGGTGCGCGGCCGCGATCATCGTGCGTGCGGTCGAGACGATGTCGTCGACGAGCACCGGGCTGCGGTCGCGCCAGCGCTCGAGCTGCGGCACTGAAACCTCGACCTCGCGGTCGCCGTGGCGCTGCTTGTCAAGAACGACGAACGGGCAGCGCGCGAGACGCGCGACTCGCGCGACCCATTGCGCGGACTCCGAGTCCGGACCCAGCAGCAGCGGCGCGTCGACGTTCGCGGCGATCCACTCGGCGATGGGAGCTGCGGCCGCGACGACGCGCGATGGGCAGCGATACACCTCGCCGAGCGCGTGGATGCGGTGCAGGTGCGGGTCGACGGTGACCAGGGCGTCGATGCAGCCCGACAGCCAGCGCGCGATGTGGCGCGCGCTGACGCCTTCGCCGGTATGGAACGCCTGGTCCTGACGCATGTAGGCCAGGTACGGCGCCGCCAGGATCACGCGTCGCGCGCCCAGCTCGCGCAGTGTCGAGGCCAGTAGATACAGGCGCACCAGCTTCTCGTCCGGACGGTCGAGGCTGCCGGCGATGACGACATCGCGTGCCGCCACACTGTCGTGCACGCGCAGATAGGTCTCGCCGTCGGGAAAGCGCCGCGTCTCCAGTGTTCCCGCCGTCGTGTCGAGTAGTCCGGCGAGGTTGGTGGCGAGCCGGGTGGGGTCGCCGTCGTTGAGGGGCAGCACGAGCGGCGTCACGTCCCGTCTCCGATGGACACCGGCAGCGGCGCGGCGCCGAGAAAGGCGGCGGCGTAGTTCAGCTCGCCCGGGCTTTGCGCATGCAGCGTGAACAGCGGCTGTCCGCGCTCGACCGTCTCGCCGAGTCGGACCTGCATCAGTGCACCGGCCGCTGGCGCCGCCGGTGCGCCGGCGAGCTTGGCGGCGCGTGCGAGGCGGCGGTTGTCGATCGCGGCGACGCGGCCGTCGCGCTCTGCTGTGAAGTCCCGCCGCAGCGTCGCCGTCGGCGGTGTGCGCAGACCGCCCTGCGCCTCGCAGATCGCCTGGAACTTGCGCCAGGCGGCGCCGCCGTCCAGCGTGGCCGCGGCCAGAGCCGCTCCGGCGCCGGCCGCCGCGCGGCCGCCCAGCTCGAGCAGCGCGCCTGCCAGCATCAGCGCGCGACCGCGCAGATCGGCGGCATCGTTCTGCAGCACGGCCAGCACATCGCGCGCCTCCAGCGCCGGCCCGATACCGCGCCCGACCGGCTGGCTGCCGTCGGTCTCGATGACCCGCGCGTCCAGTCCCAGTGCCTGCGCGACCGCGACCAGCCGCTCGGACAGGACGCGCGCCGCCTCGGGCGTGCGCACCTTGGCGGTCGTGCCGACCGGCATGTCGACGATCAGGTGCGTCGATCCGGCCGCGACCTTCTTCGAGATCACCGACGCGGCGAGCTGGCCGTCGCTGTCGAAATCGAGCGGGCGCTCGACGCGGATCAGCAGCGGCAGGTAGCCGCTGTGATCCAGGTGCGCGTGCGTCAGCACGACGGCGTCGAGTGCCCGTCCTTCGAACGGCAGCGGCGACCAGTGGCGCAGGCGCAGCTCCTTGTAGCCCTGGAACAGGCCGCAATCGACCAGCACGCTCGCCTTCTCCGTGCACACCAGATACTTCGAGCCCGTGACGGTGCCGGTGGCGCCATGGAATCCGAGTCTC
>PKCW01000200.1 GCA_002862965.1 Pseudomonadota bacterium | reverse complement strand
GGAAACCGCTGGACAAAAAAAGCGCAGCCGTCTCAATTAAAGAGGCGCAGAGCGCACGCGAAGCAGACGCGGCCGAAAAGGCAGCCGCCCGCGAGTCCTCTGAAACGCGGTGTTCTCGAGCGCCCGAGCGGAGGACCGTGCCCGTGGCGACCACGACGTATCGCGCCTGGATGCGTCGGCCATCGGTCAGATGAAGCGACCAGAGGGCACGCGCCGGATCGAAGACCGCCTGGTTCACCCTGGCGCCGAATCGGATCCGACGGCGAATGTCGTATTTGTCGACGCAGTGCTCGATGTAGCGGTAGATCTCGGCGCCCGGAGCGAACAGCCGCGACCAGTCGGGATTGGGCTCGAAAGGAAAGCAGTACGACAGCGACGGGATGTCGACGGCGACGCCGGGATAGTTGTTGTCCCGCCAGGTTCCGCCCGGACGGTCGCTCGCCTCGAGCAGGCAGAAATCATCGATGCCCCGACGCTGCAGCTCGATGGCCATGGCGATGCCGCTGATGCCCGCGCCGACGATAACGATATGTTCGAGCCGTTCATCCTGGAGCTGCGGCTCATCCGTCAGGGTGTCGATCGCTGTCGCCGTCATGGTGCCGTCACTCCCTGCTGCCGCTTCCATGCGTCGATCTCGGCCCGGTTGTCGATTTGCCACGGATGGAAGTCGCGCCGGAAGAACTCAATGAACCAACCGCCGACGTGTTTGAAGATCGCAGTGCGCTCACGGGCGTAGGCCCTGGCCTGACGCCAGGTCTCGCGCTTGAAGAGGATGCCATCGGTTGCCAGCATGCGAGCGGTGACAAAGAGCACCAGGCTCAAAAAGAACAGCGAACTCCAGACCAGCGTGCTCACCCGTAGCCAATAGGAGCCGCCGACGGCCGCATAGACGTCGTAGGCCACACCCTTGTGCTCGGACTCCTCCACCGCATGCCAGGACCAGATTTCCCGGTAGACGGGGTCGGCGTCCTCCATGAGTTGCGGGTACTTGAGCAAGGCCGCGGCGAGCGTGGCGGTGACGTGCTCCAGGCAAACGGTCAGCGCGAGCTGGGCTCGCCGCGACGTGAATCGGCGCATGTTGGCAAACAGCCCCTTGACCAGATAACGCTCGAGCCGGATCAGATAGGGATAGCCCTGGGCGGCGACATCATTGTTGTAGCGTTCGTGCTCTTCGCCGTGGATGATTTCCTGTTGCATGAAGCCGGCGATATCCCGACGCAGATCAGGATCCGCGATCCCTGGGGCGTAGTTCTGTACCGAACGCACGAAGAAGCGCTCGCCCTCGGGAAAGAAAAGGGACGCGGCCGTCAGCAGATGGGTGAATACCACCACCGGATGCCAGTAGCGAGGCTTGCCTTCCACGGCTTGAAAGGCCATGCGGCGAGGTTCGATGGTGACCCCTTGTGGAAGCGAGGAAGACGCAGTTGCTTCGTTCATCGTTGATCCTCTCGGAAGACCGGCAAATTTGCCGCAGGTCGACGGCGCGATCCATGCGCATGAACGCAGCGTTTCGAAAGCTCACCTGATCGCCTTGGAAGTCTAGTCGGCGCGCCCTTGCTTGCAAGCCGGATCGGCGGACATCTGTCGATGCGCTCACTGCCGGTGACCGGACGACACGCCCAAGCGCGATCACCAGAACCCCGCTCCGGCCCGGCCTGTGCAGAGGTCGATTGCCAGTGTCCCCGGTTCCACCAAAGCCGAGTCGGCTGCGGCGCGGAAGGAAATGCCCTGGTCGCGCAGCACGTGCGCGTAGTTCCACACCTTGGAGACGAGCTGTTCGTTGGTCATGCGGGGTTGTTTCCTGTCTCGAAATTTGATGTGTTGCGTGGGCACGCTGCGCTTTGCCCACCCTACGCGGAGCGAGGGTGCCGCGTCGTAGGGTGGGCAAAGGCCGTCAGGCCGTGCCCACGTGGGGCGTCTGGTGACGCTTCAGCCACGCCCGCACTTCATCAAGCAGATCGCGCGCGCTGGCGATGCGCTCCAACGTCCGGCCGACCAGATTCTCCAGGGTCATGCCGGCTACCCGATCAGCGCGATGCGCGGCTTGCGCAGCAGTTCGCGTGCAAAAGCGTCGTCATCGGCCACCATCCGCGTCCATTCGGCCGGCCGATAGAGCTTCGGGTTGATTTCGCGCGCCAGCGCCTCCTGCAGCGGATAGAGCGCGCGCGCCAGTTCGGCCAGCGTCACGTCACCGACCACCAGCAGGTCGATGTCGCTGCCGGGCTGATCGGTGCCGGCGGCGAAGGAGCCGAAGATGAATGCCCGCGCGATGCGATCCGCCGGCGGTTGCAGCACCTCGCGGATGGCCTGCGGAATCCCCAGCGTTTTGCGCACGATACCGATCAACTCTGCGTAAATCGGGCAGGCGAGATTCGCCTGATAGTGGTGCTGGTTGCCGATCACCATGCGGGTGAGGAGACCGGCCTCGACCATGCGGTCCAGCTCGCGCTTGACCGTCGCCACGCCCAGGCCGGTCTTGCGCAACAGCTCCTTGAAGTAAAAGCTGCGCGCCGGCTCCCCATACAGCAGCGCCAGCAGGCGTTGCTGGGTGGTGGTGAACAGCGCAGCGGCGAGGGCTGGCGCGTGTTCGATGGGCTGGGCGGCTTGGTTCATCATTGGTGAACTATAGTTCCCAAAAAATGAACCATCAAGGTTTCATCCACATGGACGCAGTTCCACCCCTGGAGACGAGCTGTTCGTTGGTCATCGCGCGGAATCCTAGTCGTGAGGTGTAGGAGCCGTGTCGGCGATCAGGTTCATGGTCAGACGGACCATCAAGTCCTTGGCCTTGGGATCGCTCTCGGCGATCAGCAGGGTCAGCGCGGCGAGACCCGGTTCGTTCAGCGTCAGGCGCATGCCCTCTGGCGAACTGCTAAGAAATCCTTCGCAGTTGCCAGCTCGTCCAGCTCCTGCGCGGTGTAGATATTGCGCAGGTGCATCAGCACGTTCTCGGCCGTGGTGCCAAAGAGTTCGCCCATCTGGCGCTGCGTCAGCCACAGCGTCTCCCCGTCCAGACGGACTTCGACCGCCTGGGTGTCGCCTTCGAAGATGACAATGTCGCTCATGCGCTTACCTTCGTGCAGCACCGTAGGGTGGGCAAAGGCCGTCAGGCCGTGCCCACGCGGGGCTTCAATCCGGCTCACCAAACCGCCCGGTATCGTCCGGTTTCATCCCGGCCCATTCCACCGGCAAATCCCCGTTTGCCACGTAGCGGTGAAACGACGAATAGGGCCAATCCGCCACCCGCTCCACCAGACCATGCTTGACCGGGTTGAAGTGGATGTAGTCCACATGCCGCTCCAGGTCGGTTTCGTCGCGAATCTGATGCTCCCAGAACCGCCTCTGCCAGATGCCCTTTTCGCGCTTGGCCTGCTTGCTCGCCGTGCGATCTGCCGCGGCATCGAGCCCCGCGGAAAACAGCCGCTTGATGGACCCCCAGCGCCCACCGAAATCCGCGTCGCGTTCCGGCAGGCTCCAGACGGCATGAAGGTGATCCGGCAACACGCACACCGCGACGGTATGGAACGGATGGCGGGATTGCGTCATGCCATAGGCGCGCCGCAACCGGTCGATGTGTTCCACCAACGCATGGCTGCGGCGGTAGGCCAGCGTCACAGTGAAGAAAAAGGTGCCGCCAAGGGCGAGGCTGCGCCGGTAATGGGACATGGGATAGCTCCGGGATCGCCGGCAGACGGTCATTGGGCATCGGGGGTCTGTGCCGCGTGGGCACGCTGCGCTTTGCCCACCCTACGGGCTACGGACGGCCACCGGATGACGGTATGCGCAGATCGAGAACATGCACCGCTACAGCAACGGTGCGTCCCTTGCTGTCCATAACGCGTTCCGCCTCATCGCAAAGCAGCCGGTGCAGCTCGCTCAAGCCGATTCTCGCCCTGCTGTCGGGATGCTTCCAGGTTTTGTCTTCTTTCAGGGTAACGAGCAGACAGCCGCCGCTGCGGCGTTCGGTAGTCAGGTATTTGTCGACCAACTGACTGCCTATGGCGTCGCGCAGATCGCGGGCAGACCAATTCTCGGCCACTTTCAGCTCAATCACGGCTTCGTGATCCGATGCCCTGGAGCGCAGGCGAATGTCGGTCTCCTTTTCGTCGCCAGTGACGGCTTCCTGGACGACGGTGTAGACGCCGTTGGCGGCATGGTTCAGTGCACGCGCTATCTCTCGCCGCATGACCCGCTCCTGAGTAATACCAGCCCAAGCTTCGCGTGGTGATGCATCACTTCGCAGCAGATCCTCCAGATCGGCCAAGCGGTCTTTCATCAGCGCAAAAAGCGCCTCGTTGGTCGTTACCGGCGCTTCATAGGCCCGTTCGAGATCGGCGGCCTGCCTTTCATCCAGAATGATCGAATCGATCTCCTGCGCCCAATTCTCGTCGGCGACGGCGAGGATGTGATCCTTGAGGTCGGCAAACAGCGGATCGCCGGCCATTTCCCGCTTCGCGCTCCAACCTTCCTCCCCCTTCGCAGCCAGCAGCGCGTTCCAGAGGTCCCGCCTTGTCCATTCAGCATGGTCTCGGGCATTGGACGAATCGGTGTCCTCGTGTTCGGTGCCTTCGTGTCGTGCATCGTCTTGCGGCCGCACGTGCCGGTACGCCAGGCGAAGCAGGCGCAGCAGCAAATCCGGGGTGAACGATCCATTCCGAAGATCGACCTGGTGATCGCGATCGCCGAAGACAGCGCCAAGACAGGTTACTGCCTCGCTGCGTTCCGCCGGCTCCACGGTCCGCAGCCTCTCTTCGAGGGTATCCACGCCCAGTACTGGATCAAGCCGCAGGAGCGTCGGCAACCAGACGAGGGCAAGTTCCTTCGGTAGTTCATCATGAAGTCGCCGCAGCGCGAGTGTCCGCAAGTGGGCGTAGACCTCCGGACCGCCATGCTCTATCAGCGCGCCGATGACTTGGCGAGCGCGCTCCGCCGCGGCGGCTCGGCCGTCTTCGTCGTCGACAAGATCGCCACCCGCATCCAGCCAGGCCAAAAGACGGGGCAGAAATACCGCAGAAACTGGCGTGGGCGCGTAGCGGATGGGTTGTAACAGCGTCGTGTGGCCATGTTGGCCGGCTGGTTGCCGCAATTCCCGAGTCAACTCTTCGCCAAGGGTGGCGTCCACCGCGGCAGGATGACTCGCAACCAACTCTTCCATCCATGCGGGTAGCCCATTCAATTCCAAAGGCGCGTACCGCGCAGCGAGCGACGCTTCCTGGTCGTTCAGCCTGGTGGCCCACGCGGAGTCTTCGGCCTCGGCATAGAGCGCCGCCAGGCCGAGCAGCCAGTGCTCGAAGTAGGTGTTGCGTTCGCTTGCCGGCCGTTCGCTAGCCAGCGTGGGCCGGTCGTGCCGCCAGATGTCCATCAGCGTCCCGCGCAGCCGGTCTGCGGTGGCCTTGTCGAAATGGTCTTCAATGAGGCGCCGATTCCAGCCGGCTGACTGGCTGTAATCGCCCTTGCGGCGCATTACGCGCCAGAGGTCATACGCCGTTTGCCGACTGCGGTCTGGCGAGAAAGCCTGGTCCGGGTGATGGGCAACCTCCTGCCAGAACGCGATCCAACTGGCCGTGTTCTCGGCTTCCTCTCGCTCTTCCTCCAGTTTCTGTTGGGCGCGCCTCCCATTCCGGGCGAGCAGTTCCTGGTCTCGCTGTGATTGCTCCAGGCGCTGATCGATCACCGCCAGCAGATCGGGCTGATCGGCAACCAGCGGCTTCAGCCCTATCAAATGCTCGGCCAAACTTTCCCGGCTCGGAGACAGTTGCATCGCCGTTTCCAACAGCAGCGCACGGTCGCCTGACGCACGCGAGGTGTCGCCGAGCGCTCGGGCAACCCAGGCCATGTCGCGATCGGGGCGAAGCTCCAGCGTGCCATCGTGAAGCGCCAGTTCGCAGAGGCGCTGCCAGGGGTCGTCCTTGGCATGGAGAGATTGAAGCAATGCGTCTGCCACCCAGAACAGACGCGCATTGTCATCGGCGGGCAGATTCCTCAATTTCTCTTTCAGCGCTGTCCGCGCGTCGTCGCTGCCATGTTCGCGGTCGGGTATGCGCAGCGCCAGGACGCTCGCACGGAGCCACACATCACTCCTGTTCGTGGCGAGCCCGCGCAGACAGGTTGCCGCCAGCGGGCTGCTCAAATGCGGTCGGTCATTGACGACGCGTGGCCACTCTGCTTGCCACCGCAACCCTTGCGAGATCAAGGTGACGAGCCCATCGCGTAGGGCTTCCAGCGTCGATGTGTCGAATTCGAACTGGTTGATCAGGCGCGCCAACTGCCAGTTCAGGCTGGCTAAAGTGTTCTTCGGGGCATTCACCCAGGCCAGAATCTGGCAGAGCTGATCAACCGCCAAATGGCGCGGAAACATTTGCAGCATTGCGCTGCGGGTCACGAAATCCGGCCAACGAGGGTCTTCGGCAGCCATGGCTTGGGCGATATCGCCGAGTCTCGGGTCTTCGACTGCGATGAGCACATCCAGCGCACACAACCGCTCGCCGGTCGTTGCCTCTTCGTCGCAGGCGACTTCATGCGCGATATCCGCGCATTCACCGATGCGGCCCTCCGCCATGACGCGCAGAAGAATTTCCCGAACTTCGGGGTTCTCGACGCCGAGTGCCCACAAACGGCGGATTTCCGTCCCCAGCTCCGGCGCGGCGAAACGGTGAATCTGGATAGGTGGAGCGGTTAGCCCACGCCAGCCGCCGGTGCCATGGCGTTGGACATAGGCGCGAAGGGTCTGGGCGCGCTGGTCGAGAGACAGCGATTCCGGATCGCCTTCGTCGAGCAACACCGCGGGCTCGTGGTCGCGCAGCAGTTCAAAGACTCCGCGCTCGGTGAGCGCCAGCCAGCCGGCGACCGGCCGCATCGACGGCCGAACGATGATCCTGCCCCGGGTCTCGGCAAACAGCAGCCGCTTCAGCGCGTGGGCAGACATGCCGCGTCCGCGCAATTCCTGAAGCCGCCGCGCGGCGAGATATTCGGTGACCGAGCGGTGATGGAAGCGCACGCGCCCATAGGACGCAAAGTTGAACAGTGGCCGCTCGAGCAATGCCTTGCGCTTATTCTTCTCCCAGTCCGACAGAATGATCGATGGTTCGAGAGCGGCTTCCTGGGGCGCGACATCGGTGGCGGCGCTGTGCCGGATCGTCATGCGGCGGGTGACGAGCAGTGCCAGTGCGAGACGGCTGGCTCCTTCGAGTGCTTTCTCCGGCGACAGTTCGGCCGGCTCGCGCCGGTCGTCTCTGGGCAGCAGCTTGACGCGCACGTTTTCGGAAACCTGGTCCCGGTGTGCGCGGATTCGCCTGTGGATTTTCCAGTCCGCGCAGAGCTCGAGCAAATCCTGCGGGCGCCGCGCAAACTTCAGAGCGTCGCGTCTTTTCAGTTCCGCCAGCAACTCCTCCGGCCGCTCGACACCCTGAATTCGCGCGAACTCGCCAATCTGCGCGTCCGATAGCGGTATCAGCGCGACTCGTCGCCAATCGGGCGCCGGATCGCCGTCGAGGAGCAGCGGCTTGCTTGGGGCACGGCGCATCGCACGGTTTGCGAAGGACTCTTCTTGCGATTCTGTCGGCGGTGGTTCTGGAACGGGAAGCATCTCGCGCACGAGTTTTTCGTCGATCGGGATGGGCCGCGTGGTGATGATGATTCGCGCCTGGCCGAGCTTGCCGTCGATACTATTTTTCAGACTCTTGAGCGCCTGCCTGAAAGAACCGAGGCTCAGGTTCAGCTCGTCGATGGAGTCGAGGAAGAAGGTTGCCGTATCGGACTGGGAAACACGCCAGGCATCCAGCCGCGTTTCCTCGTCGTTGTCCAGAAGGTCGCGCAGCGGCTTGTCGGCCAGCGAGGCCAGTTCGACGAAAAAGGCGGGCTCGCCCCGTTCCCACAGACGCCGGGCCTGTTCGCGGCATTCGTAGGTCTTGCCGGCGCCGGCCTCGGAGATGATGAGTACACGCTTCGACCGCAGCAGCTCCAGCCAGGTGGATCCGCGCGCCCAGCCCAGACCAACCAGAAACTCGTGTTGGTCGGCCTTGTCAATGTCGGCTTCTGGAACGTTTTGAAAAGTCCGCTCAATCATTTCGTCTCAGTGCCTGAAATTTGGCCCATGGAGACCGTACTCGGGCACGCACAAGCGCCGCCCAAACAG
>PKCW01000130.1 GCA_002862965.1 Pseudomonadota bacterium | reverse complement strand
CTTCGGTGTTCTCACGAAAGATCACCACATCGATCGACTGGGGTTCGCGCACCGGCGAAGGCACGCCGGCGTAATAGCGCACCGGCCGCACGCAGGCGTACAGATCGAGATCCTGGCGCAGCGAGACGTTCAGGGAGCGGAAACCGCCGCCGACCGGCGTGGTGAGCGGGCCTTTGATGGACACGCCCAGATCGCGCAACGCGGTCAGCGTTTCCTCGGGATAGTAGTTTCCGTCGTAGAGCGAGGCGGCCTTTTCGCCGAGAAACAGCTCGCACCAGTGGATCTTGCGACGGCCGCCGTAGACGACCTCCACCGCGGCGTCCCAGATCCGCAGACAGGCGCGGGTGATGTCCGGCCCGATGCCGTCACCCTCGACATAACCCAGGATGGGCTGGTCGGACACTTGCGGGCGGCCGTCGGCCCCGAACTGAATCTTGTCGCCCTCGGTGGGCACCTGGATGTGACGATAAGTCATGGGCAGCGCATCTCCTGAACCGGGGGATCAGCCCGGGGGTTGCAAACATCCGCCTGGGGAGGGTCGCTCCGCAAGCGGTCTCTTCGTTGGCCCCCGCCGGCGGATCGGCGCCGGCAGAGCGTCAATCGGCAGGCGCTGCCCAGTCACTCCAGCGGAACGGGGCGCCCTTGTCGATGAAAATCGAAATAGTCGGCCAGGATGCGGCCGTGATCGAAAGCGAGCGCCGGCAGGCGTTCACGGGTGAAGATCGACGCGGCGCGCGCGTCATCGGCGCCGAGCGGCGTGCCGGAGGCGGTGGCGATGTAAACCGCGCTGACCGTCTGTCCCCGCGGATCCCGGGCGGGATCGGAATAGCAACCCAGCAGCGCTTGCAGGGTAACATCGAGACCGGTTTCCTCCCGGGCCTCGCGCCGGGCGGCCGCGGTCAGGGTTTCGCCCATCTCGACGAAACCGCCGGGCAGTGCCCAGCCGAACGGTGGATAGCGGCGCTCGATGAGCACGATGCCCGCATCCGATCCATCGTTCATCTCGATGATCAGGTCCACGGCAACGGGCGGTGTTCGCACATCGAGGGGCACTGGGATTTCCTGCCGCAAGCAATCCTCGGCAGTATATCAAGCAGCGCGGATCGCGTGACGGCTGTCTTGGGGTCAGGCGCTGCGGTTCAACGCCAGCAGGCGGCGACGCGCACGCTTGTCGGGACGGCCGCCGGGATCCGGAGCCGGGGCGAGCCGCCGGTTTTCCCGCTCCCGTTCTCGCCGCGCGTGGCTTGCCGGGGTTTCCTCATACAGCATGATCGCCTCGCACGCAGGGCCGCGTCGCATCGACAGCCCCCTGACCTCGAGGTCAAAACCTTCCTCCCCGCGCCGTACACGCAAACCATCGCCGATCCGGATCGCGTGCGCGGGTTTGACGGCCGCGCCGTTGCAATGCACCTTGCCGCCCGCGACGGCTTCGCTCGCCAGCGCCCGGGTCTTGAAGAAGCGCGCGGCCCACAGCCAGCGGTCGAGGCGCACCCGCTCTGCTTCGGGCGCCGGCCCGGAGCCGCGACTCACGTATTTGCCTGCTTCAGCAACTCACGCCGGAAAGCCGGCTCACTGGTCCGCGGGTCCAGCCAGATCCCGAAGAATGCCGGGCCGAACGCGGGATCGGACACCGTCGAAAAAAGCTTTCCATTCAGATAAAACCGGGTCTCGCGCCCCGGCAGATTGACACCGATCAGGCGGTCGCCGGCCTTGATTTCGGGAAATGCGCGCCGCATCACCGCACCCCACGACGTCAGACGATCCGCGTCCACCGCGCCGATGCGCCGCATTTCCTGCACCGAACGGTCGGCCAGGTCCTTGGCCTTGAATGCCAGGGCGTAGGTGAGATCGAGCGCGTATAGGCCTTGCGGATCGTAGCGCCCGGCGGCGGTCCACAGCCGACCGTCATAGACATTCACCAGATACTTGCGGAAGCGGGCATTGCCCTGCAGTTGCCAGTCGTTGCCGAGCGCCTGGATTTCGGGCGGCAGGGACGCGGCGGGCAGAGTGGCGACCGCGGGCGATGACACCCCCGCCAGCATGATCAACATCGAAACAACCAAAATCGCAAAGCGTTTGCACATGGATGGCGCTCCTTCAGGAACAGTCTGCTCTCACCGGCCCGGAACAGTCGATGTAGACTTCGCGGAACCCGCAAAGTTGCGGGCCGTCCAAGAGGCAAATCGCGACGCCCCACCGGGCGTCACCACGCAACGGGAGACCGGTCCGACATGCGCCGCATCATCCGTCAACTGTCCATCGCGGTGACACTGGCGTCGTTCGCCGGCTGCGCCACCAATCCGGTCACCGGGCAGAACGAGCTGAATATCATCTCGACACAGCAGGAAATCGGCCTCGGCGCGGAAAATTACGGCCCCGCCCAGCAGATGCAGGGCGGACTCTACAAGGTCGATCCGCAAGTCGGCGCCTATGTGCGGGAAGTCGGCCAGCGGCTGTCCGCCGTCTCCGACCGGGCTCTGCCCTACGAGTTCGTGGTCCTGAACAGCTCGGTTCCCAATGCCTGGGCGATGCCCGGGGGCAAACTCGCCGTCAACCGCGGGTTGTTGACGGCCCTCAACAACGAGGCGGAACTCGCCGCGGTACTGGGGCACGAAATCACCCATGCCGCAGCCCGGCACAGCGCCCAGCAGATGCAGCGCGGGCTGTTGCTGCAGGCTGGCGTGATGGCAGCGGCCGTGGCGGCAGGCAGCGCCAACGAGCGCTATGCGCCGCTCGCCGTGGGCACCGCCGCATTGGCGGCGTCCGTGGTCAATCAACGCTACAGCCGTGAAGCGGAACTCGAGGCCGATCACTACGGCATGGGTTACATGGCGCGGGCGGGCTACGACCCGAGTGCGGCGGTCAGCCTGCAGGAGACCTTCGTGCGCCTTTCGGAAGGACGACAGAGCGGCTGGTTGCAGGGGCTGCTCGCGTCCCATCCGCCGTCCACCGAACGTGTGGCGCAGAATCGGCTGCGCGCCCAGCAGCTCGGTGCCAAAGGCGAGGTGGATACGGATCGCTTCAAGGCGCGCATGGCGACCCTGTTGCGCGATCAACCGGCCTATGCCGCTTACGACGAAGCGGTGAAGGCCGTGGCGAACAAGGATTACGCCAAGGCCGGCGACCTGGCGGCACGCGCCGTTGCGCTGCAACCGAAGGAAGCCCTGTTCCACGGCATGCAGGGCTTCGTGGCGCTGCAGAAATCACAGCCCGCCGAAGCGCTCGCAGACTATCAGCGTGCCTTGGCACTGGACGGCGATTACTACCAGCACTATGTGGGCGCAGGCCTTGCCGCCAAGGAACTCAAGCGCAACGCGGACGCCACCCGATACCTCGAAAGGAGCGTCGGCCTGCTGCCCACCGCCACAGCCCACAACGCGCTGGGCGAACTTGCGCTGGCGCGCGGCGATCAGCAAGGCGCCGTCAGTCACCTGCGAATCGCGGCCCAATCGGACAGCCCCGTCGGGAAACAGGCGCGTGACACGCTGGCGCAACTGGGCGTGCCGGTGGCCGCGCCGCCGCGCAATTGAGCGTCGGCCAGACCCGGCAGCCATCAGGTCCGGCGATTCCCCTTCACCACCTTCCCGGTCGCCGCATGAGAGCGGCCGGGAAGGCATCCCTGCCGCGACCCGGCGGCCGCAGCACCGGTCAGAACCGGCCGGCAGCGCCTACAGCCGCGTGAACCAGAACGCGACGGCGCCGAATCCGATCAGCGCCACGGTGCCCAAGCCGGCGAGATTGCGGCGGACCCGGGCGACGGAACCGACGACGGCGGGATCCGGCATCGCGCCCTGTCCGATCATCCGCAGCGAAAACCGGCTTCCGGCGATCCCGGCCAGCAGGATGAGCAGCGCCGACGCGATCACACCCGTCAGCGTGAGTGGCGGGATCAGGGTCAGCCAATAGGCCCAGTCGACGCGCCCATAGCATTCCCCGCGCATCAGACAGACCACGTCCAGATAGCGCTCGATATGTTGCACGGCGAGACCGCCGAGCCCGACCGCGAGAACCACGATCCCAGCGCCAAACCCCTTGCCCGCGGGCACAGACACAGTCGATGACATCTTTGCTCTCCTGGTGCAGGCGATCGCTCGCCGAGCGCGATGATCGCGTCAAGGATAAAGATAAGGGCGAACGGGCCGGAGTTCCATGCGACCGATTGTCGCAGACCGGTTTGGGGTGATGGTCCGGAGGCGAGGAACGCATGGTGGGCTGCCCGGGACTCGAACCCGGAACCAATGGCTTAAAAGGCCACTGCTCTACCGATTGAGCTAACAGCCCGCGTGAGACACACGAAGCGGGTCGCCATGATACCCCAGCAAGCGCAAATGACAAGGGCGGCCGATCAGCTCCGGTAACGGGTCGGATCGGGAATGCCCGCGTCCGCAAATCCCGCCGCGCGCAGCCGGCAGGATTCGCAGGCGCCGCAGGCCGCCCCTGCGGCATCGGCCTGATAGCACGAAACCGTCTGGCCATAATCGACCCCCAGTGCCGATCCCTGGCGGATGATCTCGGCCTTCGACCATTGCACGAGGGGGGCATGGATGCGAAACGAATCGCCTTCGACGCCGGCGCGCGTTCCCAGATTTGCGGTCCGTTCGAACGCTGCGATGAATTCGGGCCGACAGTCCGGATAGCCCGAATAGTCGACGGCATTGACCCCGATGAACACGTCCCGCGCCGGCAGAACCTCGGCCCAGGCGAGCGCGTAAGCGAGAAAGATCGTATTGCGGGCGGGCACATAGGTGACCGGAATGCCCGTCGTCGGCGCACTCGGCACGTCGATTGCCGGATCGGTCAGCGCCGACCCGCCGAATGCGCCCAGATCGAGCGTCACGGTTCGGTGTTCGCGGGCGCCCAACTGCGCCGCAACCCGGGCCGCTGCCGCGAGTTCGGCGGAGTGCCGCTGGCCGTAGTCGAAACTCAGCGCCGCGCAGTCGTAGCCCTGACCACGAGCCAGGGCCAGGGTCGTGGCGGAGTCGAGCCCCCCGGACAACAGAACGATCGCAGCGCGTGTCATCTTGCCTCCGCCGGTCAGTGCCCGGGGGCCTCGCCCCAGAGCAACTTGTGCAACTGGAGTTGCAGCCGCACCGGCAAGCCGTCCTCAAGGATCCAGTCCGCCAGGCATCGGGGATCGAGGCTGCGATGCACCGGCGAAAACCATGTCATGCAGCGCCGCGCCAAATCGCGGCCGCGCACCTGCTCGACTGCCCAGTCGTAGTCGAGCCGATCGGCGAGCACGAACTTGATCTGGTCGTGTTCGCCGAGCAGTTCCACATTGGTCCAGTCATTGCGGTCGACTTCCCCGGAACCGGGCGTTTTGAGGTCCACCACGCGGCTCACGCGTGGATCGATTCCGGCGATCGACAAGGCGCCGGACGTTTCCAGCGAAACGGCGTACCCCCGCTCGCACAAGGCCGACAACAGCGCGCGACAGGCCTCGCCCTGAGCGAGGGGTTCGCCTCCGGTCACGCAGACATGCCGCGCCGGATGGCGCCCGACTTCACGCAATACGTCATCCATGTCGCGGACCGTGCCGCCGTGGAAGGCATAGGCGGTATCACAATAGACGCAGCGCAGGGGACAGCCGGTCAACCGCACGAACACGGTCGGCCAGCCGGCCGCGGCGGCTTCACCCTGCAGCGAATGGAAGATTTCCGTGATCCGGAGACGCGGGCCGACGGCACACTGCGTGGCGTTCACCCCGGCAGGCGCCCTTCCCGCTCCAGCCGATTGAGCCGCTGGCGCGCCAGATCGGCCGCGCCGCTCTGGGGATATTCACGGATGACGCGATCCAGTGCCGTCTTGGCATCCGACCACTGCTGCTTCTCGGCATGGATGTAGCCGATCTTCAGCAAGGCGTCCGGGACCTTGGGATTGCCCGGATACTGTTCGGTCACCTTGCGGAACTGAAGCAAGGCGGCATCGTAGTCCCGCGAGACATACAGCGACTCCCCCAGCCAGTACTGGGCATTGGGCGCCAGGCGGCTCGACGGGTACTGCTGCAGAAAACGGCCAAATGCTTCGGTGGCCTGCGGGTAGCGTCCTTCCTTCATGAAATTGAACGCCACATCGTAGCTGGCCTGTTCGCCAGCCACAGGCGGCGCCGACGCCACCGGGACCGGTGCCGAGGGGTCCGTCGGGGCGGCCTGTTCGCCTGCGGGCGGCGGTGGGCTCGCAGCACCCGCGACGGAAGCCGCAGTTGCCGGCGTCGAAAGCTGGTTCAGCCGCTGTTCCTGGCTCTGGAGCTGGAAGGCCTGCTGTTCCATCTGCCCCTTGAGCTGACGCATTTCTTCCTGGATCTGCTGCTGACCCGACACGGCATCAATCGCGCGGCTGTTCTGCTGACCTTGCTCGAGCTTTTCGATGCGGTTCTCGATCTGGTTCAGACGATAGACGATTGGGTCTTCCTGGGGCTGCGGCGGCAAGGGTGCGCAGCCCGTCAAGGTCGCCATGCCTGCCATCAGGCCCCATGTCCGCAACTTGGTCATTCGATACATCTCGGCCTCGTGTTGGTCGGCGGGTGGAGCGGGCACAGGCCCGCCCTCACGCCGCGCGGTCGGTCACTGCGCGTAACGCACCTCGACGCGGCGATTCTTCGCCCAGGCGTCTTCGCCATTCCCGTAGGCGGCGGGCTTTTCCTCGCCGAAGCTGACCGACGACAACTGACTGGCGGAAACCCCTTGCGCGATCAGCAACTGCATGACCGCGTCGCTGCGCCGCTGGGCGAGCGCGATGTTGTACTCGCGCGAACCACGCTCGTCGGTATGGCCTTCGAGGTTGGCACGCGCGCCGGGGTTCTTCTTGAGGTATTCGCCGTGGGTACGGACCACCTCCAGATATTGCGGCCCGACCACACTGCTGTCGTACTCGAAGTAGATGACCTGCGACTGCAGCGCCGCAGCGCGCGGATCGCTGGGCGACCCGTAGGCGTTGTTGCCGGCATTGGCCCCTTCCACGGCGCCCCACTCGTCGCCGCGCAGCCCGCCGCCCTCGCCGAGCGGCGTCGTTTCCGCACCGCCGGCACCTGCGGCCCATTCACCACCAGCGCCCGCCTTCGCGTTCTTCTTGGCGCTGCCGGCGCATCCAGCCAGTGCCAGCACTGCAATCCCCACCACCATCCATTTCGCAAGCCGCCCCATCACCCGTTACTCCAAGAAATTGTTGATCTTTGGTCCATTGCATTCAGCGCGGCCGGAACGGCGACCAGGCCGCCTCGCGGATATCGCCGGTCCCCGCCACGCGCTGACGCACCTTGCCATCGAAGGACACGGTCGACAGGACGCCACTGCCGCCGTATTGACTGGCATAGATTATCATGGCGCCGTTCGGGGCAAAGCTGGGGGATTCGTCTTCCGGTCCGCCGCTCAGGACGCGCACCGTACCGTTCTGCAAGTCCTGCACCGCGATCTTGAAGATCGAGCCACCCTGGATCATGACGATGGATTTGCCGTCCGGGCTGTAGCGTGGGCGGGCGTTGTAGTTGCCTTGATAGGTAATGCGCCGGATCTGCCCGCTCCCCACGTCCATTTCGTAGATCTGCGGCCGGCCGCCACGATCGGAGGTGAACGCCAGCTTGCTGCCGTCGGGCGACCAGGTGGGCTCGGTGTCGATGGCCGCGCCCTGCGTGATCTGGCGCTGGCTGTCCGTCTCGAGATCGACCAGATAGATGTGCGTGTTGGGACCATCGGACAAGGCGACCGCCATGCGGCGACCGTCCGGCGACCAGCTCGGCGCGCCGTTGATCCCCGGCCGCGAAGACAGCAGGCGCCGCTTGCCGGTGGAGAGATCCTGCGAAAAGATCTGGGAACGCCCGGACTCGAAGCTCACATAGGCGAGTTGCCGGCCGTCCGGCGACCACACCGGCGACATCAGCGGCTCCTTGGACCGGAGCACCGTTCGCCCATTCTCGCCATCGGCATCCGACACCATCAGCAGATATTCGGCCGGCTGTCCCACGCGCGGACGATTGGGAACGCTGACATAGGCGATGCGCGTGTTGAACGCGCCCCGCTCGCCCAGCAATTGCTCGTAGATCAAGTCGCTGACCCGGTGGGCCGCGCTGCGCATGTCGTCCGCCGTCGCCGGCACCTGGAACGCCGCCAACTGCTGGCCGCGCGGCACATCCACCAGCACGACGCGGATCATGTAGTTGCCACCACC
>PKCW01000292.1 GCA_002862965.1 Pseudomonadota bacterium | reverse complement strand
GCGCAGCACGTCGCGTTGATTCTCGCTCTCGCGGCGGCTCTGTGCGGCGATCTTTTCCTGTTCCAGCAGGTGATAGGCGGTGGACAGGAAAAAGGCCATCAGCGGCAGGGACAAGGCCGTCGAGGTCGCGAATGCGGCGATGAGGATGCCCGCATCGACGCGGCCCTCGACCCATCGGTAGAACAGGGGCGCCAGCGCCATCGCACCGGCGACCACGACGGCGTAGATACTCAGCGCCAGACGCCACTTGGGCTGCCTCAGGAGCCAGTGTTGCACTGGAAAGAGCAGGTTACTCCACGCCGGCACGACGAATGCTTCCTTGTCTTCCCCGTTATTGGAAGTGTATCGGCTGGAGCGGGGGAATTCTTGAGAGGGCGTGCTGCCGTCGACGGTTCGCCCCGGTCGGTCGCCTGATTGCCCCGGTCATGATGCGTATCGGGCTGTTTATGAATGATCCGCGCTTTGATACGTTTGGCGCAACCGGGGCGCGGGGAGCGAATCGCCCCGCGGCCGGGAAGGGACGGTTCAGGACACATCCCCGGCAGGCCGGTCGGCTCCTTGACCGTCAGAATCCCCCCGCGAACGGGCGATATCCCGCGCTTGGCGCGCCCATGGACATCCGGCATGGCCCAGGTTTCCATCATCACCCCCGCCTTTGCCGCGGCGGAGTGCCTGCCGCAGGCGGTCGCCAGTGTGTTGACGCAGGGCTTTCCCGATTGGGAGATGCTGATCGTCAGCGATGACGGTGCGGACTATCGCGCGCATCTGGCGCAGCATGGCCTGCGCGATGAGCGACTGCGATTTCTGGGCTCTCCGGCCCATGGCAGCGGACCGAATGCCGCGCGCAACGTGGGTCTGGCGGCGGCGAAGGGCCGCTTCATTGCGCCGCTGGACGCCGATGACGTGTACTATCCGGGTCGGCTCGAGCGACTGGTTCCACTGGCCGCCGAACACGGCATGGCGGGGGATAACCTCCATGTGGTCGAGCAGTGCAGCGGCAGGCGTTTGCAGACCGTCTTGCCGCTCGATCCCCGGGTGCAGTTCCTGCGACTGGAAGATTTCTGCCGATTTTCCGTGCCGCTCCTGTTCGTGTTTCATCGTTCGGTGATCGGGGCGGGTTGGGACGAGGATGTGGGTTTCGGCGAAGATACGCTGTTCAATCTGCGGGCTCTCGAGCAGGCGGGCCAGGCCGTGATGGACGCCGAGCCCCTGCATGAATATCGGGTCCATCCGGCGTCCATCTGTCACGGTCCGGACGCGGTCGCGCGGGCGGAAACCGCTTACCGATTCTGTCTGCAACGCTTGCGCCAGGACGGCCTCGGCTTTCGGACCCCGCGTTTTCGCGCGGCCGTGACGGCACTCCTGTACCGCAAACGGGTGCTGAACCGGGCCTATCGCCGCGCCCTGCAGCGCGGCTTTGCCGGAAGTTTCCAGCACTACTTGATCACCCGACAGGACACTGGGACATGAACGAGTCGGCAACCGATTGGCGCGCCCATTTTCTGGGGGTCGGCGCCCGCGGCTTCAACGCGCCGGCGAGTCCCGCCTGGGTGCTTGAACAGGGCGGCGCGCCGTTGCTGCTCGTCGACTGCGGCCCCGACATCCCGGAAGCCTACCAAGCCGCCTACGGGTGTCTCCCGGCCGCGCTGTTTCTCACCCATGCCCACTACGACCACATCGGGGGCCTCGAAGCCCTGGCTTTTCATCTGCGCTTCGCCGACCCGCCGGCGCCGCCATGCCGGTTGTTCGTGCCTGCGCCGCTGGTGCCGGTGTTGCAGCGCCGCGTCGCCGACTATCCCGGAACCCTGGCCGAAGGCGGCGCCAACTTCTGGGATGTCTTTCATCTCATCCCGGTCAGCGCCGGGTTCTGGCACCGGGAGCGGGCCTTTCGGGTCTTTCCCGCCCGTCATCACCTGCCGGACTCGGCGTTCGGACTCAGCCTGCCGGGCGTGTTCTGGTACAGCAGCGACACCCGTCCGATACCGGAACAGGCCATCGCCCATGCGGGCCACGGCGAGGTGCTGATGCACGACTGCCGCGTGGAGGGGAACCCGTCGCACAGCGGTGCCGCCGATCTGGCGCGCGAATATTCGCCGGAGCAGCGGGCGCGCATGTGGCTGTATCACTATCAGGATGCCGATGCGGCGCCTGAACTCGAGGCGCTGGGATTTCGGGTGGCGCGTCCCCGCGTGCCGATCATGCTGCGCACCGATGAGGATGCCGCGAGCATTCTGCAGACGCCGGTCATCCCGGGTGCCTGATGTTCAGGGCGCCGGGCCCGCGCGACGGGGATGGTGTGCCGCAGCCTCGCGTCCTGCACGGCAAACGGGCGTCTCCCGTTCGATGGTCCGACGATGACCATGTATGCACGACCATGAGGCGCCCGCCTCGGAGCGCGGCCGGAGGGCGATGGCATGCCATCTGAACAAGGTTTTTTCTGGGGCGACCTCGGTGCCGGCGCGGCCGTGGGCGCGGCGATGGCCGCCGCGGGCCACGGCCTGATGTTGAACGTGTCGCCCGTCTGGCTGGCTTTCCTCCTCGTCATTCCGGCCGGGGCGCTGGGCGGCATGATGCTCAACATGGCGCTGTTCGCACGCTTCCTGGGCGGCATGGAAACCATGCTTCAGAGCTGGCTCTGCGGTGCCGTGGGCGCGCTCGTCGGTGCCTGCATGGCGTCGGACGGGGTGGTCGGGGCCATGGCTGCGGGGGTCGGCGCGGGCGTGGCGGTCTTTCTGGGGCTGAGGCTCTGGAGCGCCCGCATCGCGGCCCGGGCCCGGCGGGGGATCTGGTCGTGAAGGCCGCTGAACGCGCCCGGCGCAAATGGGATCGGGCGGCGCTCGGTTATGACCTCATGGCGGGCGGCGCTCAGGAGCGCCGTTGGGAAGCGCCCAAGCGGGCGTTGTACCGCACGATGGGGCAGGGCCGCATCCTGTTCGTGGCGCTCGGCACCGGACTCGACATTGCCCACTTCCCGCCGGGCCGGGACATCACGGGGCTGGACATCAGTCCGGCCATGCTGAAACGGGCGGCGCCCCGCATCGCGGCTTATTCCGGGCGCCTACAGGCACGGGTGATGGATGTGGGTGCCCTGGATTTCCCGGACGCCGCATTCGATCAGGTGTTCACGGCCTGCACCTTCTGCTCGGTCCCCGATCCGGTGCGCGGCCTGCTGGAACTGCATCGCGTGCTGCGCCCGGGCGGCACGCTGGGCCTGTTCGAGCACACCGGCAGCCGCTGTTTCCCCTTCAATTGCCTGCTCGATGCGCTCACACCGCTCAGCCGGCTCGTCGGGCCGGACCTGAATCGCGATACGGTCGGCAACGTGCTGCGGGCCGGCTTCGATGTGGAATCGGTCGAGCCGCACTATCTCGACATCGTCAAGACGATCCGTGCCCGCAAGCCGATCTGATCGCAACCCACGCGGGAGCGGCAAAGTCCGTCCGGGTTTCGCCGGCGCCCTGCATCCGGTTCGTGACCTGCAGGTGCTGACCGACCTCACCTGGCATGACGCTTCCGGCGAACGCCACACCGAACAGTCGATTTTCGCCGCCGGGCTCGCCATGATCGGCGCGGCGCGGCGTCTCATCCTGGCCGACCAGTTTCTCTACAACCCCTGGCGCGGCGCCGCAAGCGGGGATTTTCTGCCGCTCTGCCGCGCCTTCACCGACGCGCTGATCGCCCAGCGCCGCCGCCATCCCGAGCTGCGCGCGATCCTGATCACCGATCCGGTCAATACCGCCTATGGCGCCGAGTGGCCGGCCCACTTCGAGCAGTTGCGCGGGGCAGGGGTCGAGATCGTGCTCACGCCGCTCAAAGCCCTCGCCGACAGCAACCCCGCCTGGTCGTGGCTGTGGCGCGGCGTGCTGCGCCACCTCGCTCTGGACGACCATGGCCGTTTGCCCCATCCATTCGACACCGGTGAGGTGCGGCTCGGCACTTACCTGCGACTGCTGCATTTCAAGGCCAATCACCGCAAGACCCTGATCACCGACGTCGAGGGACGGTGGACGGGGCTGATCTCGTCCTCCAATCCCCATGACGCGAGCTGCTGGCATCACAACCTCGCCCTGCGCTTCGATGGGCCGGCCGTCGCCGATCTGGTCGCGACCGAGAACGCCGTGCTGGCCGTGGCGGGACACGAACCGGTCGTTCTGCCGGCGCTGTCGGCGCCCGGGTCGAGGCCCGATGGCGATGCCCCGCTGCGTGTGGCCGTCCTGACCGAAGCGGCGATTCGCGATCGCGTGCTGGTGGAGCTGGGCGCGCTCGGGCCGGGCGATACGGCGGCACTCGCGATGTTCTATCTCTCCCATCGGGCGATCATCCGGGCCTTGATCGCGGCGCATCGCCGGGGCGCCGCGGTGCGCATCCTGCTCGATGCCAACCACGACGCCTTCGGCCGGCGCAAGGACGGCGTGCCCAACCGCCAGGTGGCCTGGGAACTGCATCGTTCGGGCATGCCCGTGCGCTGGATCAATACCCATGGCGAGCAGGCGCACGGCAAATGGCTACTGCTGCGGCGCTGCGATGGTTCCGGCGTCCTGGTGAGCGGGTCGGGCAACTTCACACGCCGCAATCTCGACGGCTTCAATCTGGAAACCGACCTCCTCGTGACCGGCCCCGGGGATCAACCGGTGTTCGGAGCGGTCGGCGGTCTGTTCGAAAGGCTCTGGACCAACGCGGGCGGGGTGGTATTCAGCCTGCCCTACGGCGCCTTCGCGGAGCCGTGGCCGTTGAAATACCTGCGTTACCGGTTCATGGAACGATCGGGCTGGAGTACGTTCTGAATCGGCCGCTCCTTCAAGCCGCTGCGCAGGAGCTGCTGCAGCGGGAAACCCTGGATGAGGCACGTCTGAGTGAGTGGGCCGGCCGCTTGATTTCTCCCTCGGCTCAGGTCGAGGCACAACCTGAGCCGACTCGCTCGGCCTGAGCAAGGCTGGGGTCGCGTCCCGTGAGGCCCGGCAGGGACGCCGGCGCCGCAGGGTGAGTTGCTCTGATATGCGCGGGACGGCTGGGCGCATGGCCGGCGTCAAACACATGCGGGAAGCCGTGCCGGGGCCTGCGACGCCGGGGCCGGATGACCGTCGGCGTCACAGGCGGATCGATCAGAACTTGAGCGTCGCCGCGGCGTAGAACGTGCGCCCCAGGCCCGGCACGGCGATACCCCATATCGAGGAGGTGCCGCCGTTCGGGCCGAGGGCGCCGATTTCGCGGTTGAAGGACATGGTGGCGCCCTGGCCGACATAGGCGCCGCCGGTGGGCAGGTCGTAGTTGGTGTCGAACAGGTTCTCGACCCCGAAGTCAAAACGCATCCGCTGCTTGTCGTAGCCGCCACGCAGATTGAGCAACGCGTAGCTGTCGGTCTCGATTTCGTTGCGCACCTCCGAAAGATCGTCCTTGGCATCGACCATCACCAGCTCCAGGGCGTTGTCCCACGGACCCAGTGCGTGCGTGAGTGCGATCTTGGCGTTGAGCGGCATGATGTTGTAGAGCCCATCATTGGTATCGAGATTTTCGCCCTTGGTGTAATTCACCTGACTCCGGAGACCGAAATTGCCGAGGGGGTGGGCCCCCAGCGGCATCCAGCCCGAGAGATCGATGCCGTAGAGGCGGGCCCGCTGGTTGTCATAGCGCAGGATGACGAACTGGTTTTCCTGAAGCGTGGCCGCCGGCGCGTTGGCGGCGTTGTCCCATTGCAAGGCGTCGATGTAATCCTCGACATGGGTATAGAAGGGGGTGGCCTTGAGCCCCCAATCGCGCTCCGGCGTATGCCAGTCGAAGGTGGCTGATATCGTGTGCGCGGTTTCCGGTTTGAGGTCGGGATTGCCCAGATAGCCGTTGCCGTCGCCGACGAAGTTGATCATCTCCTCCGCCATGACGCTGGTGGACCAGGCATAGCGCTCATAAAGGTTGGGCGAGCGGGTTTTCATGGCGTAGCCGAACTCGATGCTTTTGGTCGGATCGATCAGATAACGGGCCAAGGCGGCCAGATCGAGGTTGTCATCGTCACGCTTGCGATCGCGGGCATTGAAGGCGCCCGGCTTGTACATCATGTCGTTGTATCCCTGTACCGGGCCGGCGTCGGTCGTCACCCGCTCGTAGCGAGCGCCCAGCAGCGCCGTCCACTGGGCATCGATGGCGCGTTCCCACTCGGAGAACAGCGCGGCGCGGTCACGCTGGCCGTCGTTGATGTTCCAGAAGGTGTTCGGCGCCATGCCCCCCATGGTGGCTTGCGCTCCATCCTTGTTGAGCATGCCGGTCAGATCGGCGGGCGAGGGCGGCCACCAGTCGTCGAGGCGGTAGCGCTGGTATTCGCCGCCGAGGCGCAGGACGTCGGCTTCGCTCAGGTCGATGCTGGCTGTCGCTTTGGCACCGGTGTTGTTGCTGCGGGTGTCCATCGGCATGCCGGGGGCGACGACGCCAGGCGGCGCGCCATAGACGAACTGCTTGTCGTCCCCGAAATCCATGTGGTGGTCGACTTTTTCGTGGTAGGCGCGCGCTTCCAGGGCGCCCCAGTCGAATTGGTTCAGGTAGCGCAGGTTGAGGCGACGCTCTTCGTTGCCGAGCATGTCCATGCGCTGGTTGGGATAGAGCTGATAGGGGATGTCCTGATAGCCGACCTTGGCTTCGAGCAGCTGCTCGCCATCCTTGAGCGCGAGGCCGAGCTGGTGACTCTGCACCTTGTAGGCCGTGGAACCCACTTCATCCAGCGGCAGTGCCTGGCCGGGGCGACCGGTGGCAGTGAAATCCTTGAAATCCCCGCCGGCCTTGTAGTTGTCCGACTGGGCATAGGCGCCGTCATAGCGCAGGCTGATGTTTTCACTCGCCTGGGTCATGGACACGTGGCCGCGATAGGCATCGCCGTTGCTGCGATAGCCGCCGCCGATCTCGCCCTTGGTCAGGGTCCGCTCGCCGTCCTGCGCGAATTCCGGCGCAGCGGACTCGACCGCAATGGTGCCGCCGATGGCGTCGCCACCGACGCTCACCGGCGTGATGCCGGCCCACACCCTGATCGATTTCACCTGCGACGGATCCAGATAGGAAAGCGGCGGATTCATGTGGTTGGGGCAGGCCGAGATCAGGCTCATGCCGTCGACCAGGATGCGCAGCCGGTCATCGGCCAGGCCATGGATGCTGGGCAGGCTGGAGATGCCGCCCGCCGCATTGAGCGCCACTCCCGGCACGTCGGTCAGCAGGCCGGCGGTCTCGCTGCTGAGCGCGCGCCGGACCGCGAGATCCTCCTCGCTGACGGACGAGCCGTTGAACCGGGTCGATTCTTCGGCCCCGGTGACCGTCACCGGGGGCAGTTGCTGCACCTCTGCCGCCGGCGACAGGATCGGCACGAGCAATGCCAGCACGGCCAGGGGAAGGGGCCCCGTCCGGGTCGGGCGGGTGGGGAAATGCGTCATGGAGCGCCTCTCTCTCGAATGTTCGCGTGGATGCGTGGAGCAAAGAGGGCGATCCCGAGAAACTCGCGCCGTTCCTCCCACCGTCCTTGCCGTTGTTTTTCTTTCCGATGATGGCGTGAGCAGGGTCCCGTCGCCGCGCGTGTATGAGATCGGCGCAGCAGGCCACTATTCTTTTCGGTGATGGTAAGAGAGATCGGCGGGGAGTGGGATGCGGCATATTGCCGCAGGGGCGCGCGGCGTCGTCGGCCCGGCCGGAAGGGCGCACGGCCGGTTCAACCATGTGTCATTCGAGCGGATATTCGTTCCAGGCCGATTCCGGCGGCTCTTCCGACGTGCTGGCCGCGATGCCCAACACGCGCTGCCAGCCGATGTGATCGAACGCGATGTGCCGCTCGCGGAAATAGTCGCTGGCGTTGCTCAACGCGTCTTCAAGCGCCGCCAGAACGTAGCGCAGGGCCAGCGGGGAGTGGGCAAACTGGGCCGGAATCGCGACGTGAAAATGCAGCACCGGATCGTCGTCGTGATAACCGCCCATGCGCATGCCGGTGAAATCCGGCTGAAAGTCGTCCGAGGCGGGCAGAAAGCTCACGTCGAGTCCGGGGCCGGGCGGGATCAGGCTGCGCTGGCGCGCGAGGGCGGCAGCGATGCGCGTGATCGCCTTGTCGATGGGGGATTTTTCCAGCGTGTCGGATTTGTTGATGCTGATGAAGATGGAACTCATGCGAACGCTCCCGGTGGGTCAAGGCGCCCCGTCAACGACGTCTCCGGGCACGCATGGTCTCAAAGGTCATCGGCCAGCACTTCCAGCGCGATGAGCTGCTCGCGCAGGGCCATGTGCGCGTAGAACCCCTCGCGTCCCTG
>PKCW01000058.1 GCA_002862965.1 Pseudomonadota bacterium | reverse complement strand
GCGGTTCGCGTCACCGTCCCCATTCCGGTACCGAGTTCAAGAATGCGTTGCGGTGTCTCCGAATCGATCTCTCGGCACATCTCCCGAGCCAAACGTCGACCGGTGGGCGCTAATGACGCCACTCGTGTTCCGTGACGGAAGAACGACCCAAGCCAGCGAGCGTGATCTGCCAGAGACACCATAGAACCGCGAATGGTACACCAGCTCGTATGGCTACCATGCCATGCCTTGTCTTTGGATCGTCTTGGTGTCGTGTATTCCTTGGCCGCCTACGTGTGGTGGGGGTTGGTCACAGGGGCGTATTTCAAATGGGTTGATTTTGCCGAGCCTCTGGAATTGCTGGCATTGCGCGTGTTGACGGGTCTTCCGCTGCTCCTCGCATTTCTAAGCATGCGGACTGGCGGAATTCGGGATCTGGTTGGTCTGATTCGAACCCAGCCCGTTGCGGTGCTGGTGGCCGGTGCCTTGATTGGCTTGAACTGGGGCACGTTCATCTACGCCGTTGTGTCCTCGAGGCTATTGTCCTCCAGCAAGTCGCTGTTCAGCAGCTCCTGCTGGACAGCTTGCAACTGACCACGGCTCTGCGGCGAGCCGGTACCTTCGTAAACATTGATCGAGAGCGGGAGGGAGTTCAGGAGCGTGATCCCGCTGATCCCCGTGACCGGTCGGCTGGTTTCCCCAACGCTCATGTTCATCCGCATGGAAAAATAGACCGCGTTCCCGTCCCGCCCAATCGGCTCAAACTTCATATCAGACAGGCTGATGTCGCTGTTCTCGAACGACGCTTTCAACCGTCGATTGAGTTCGGCTGCGTTCACCCGCGGACTCGACTTGGAAAGACTGGAAAGGAATGCCTCTCGTGGCATTTCGATTCGCTGGAAATTCCCCTTCGGGCCGATGAGCTGGATCTGCAGCCAGTGATCCAGCATTTCCCTCCGGCCCTCGCGGTAGTCCTCCAGCTCGGTACAGCGGACTGCCGCATGCACGAGGCGGGAACCTTCTCCGAGGGAGCGTCGTGCCAAGTCCATCAGATCCACTTCGCGCGCCGACTTTCCTGGCGTGCAATAGCCACTCGGATTTGAGAACACGATCTGCTGGCCGAGCACGTTCACGGATTCCGTGGCTGCGTTCCGGTGGCTGAATGCCTCCGGAGCAGGCTGCTGTCTCGGTGTGACTGGCGCAGCAGTCGGCGGTGGATAGGCGGCGACAGCCGTGGTGGGTGCTTGCGCAACCGGAGCCGTCGTCGAAGGGGTGGACTCGTTCTTGGTCGCGTTGACGAAGATGATGAGCAGAAGCCCGATTCCCAACCCGATGCCGACCATCCACTTGCCGGTGGTCACATCGGAAGAAGTGTCGCCCTTTCCCGTTGGCGGCTGAGGCGTGGCGGAAGCAGCCGGGCTTGCCTCGGCCCGCATGGGAGGGGGCTCTGGAGGTGGTGGGGCGCTCGGCGGCGGGGCGACTTCCGGAACAGGTTTGCTGGCAGGACGATCCTCTTCTACATCCGAGACGAGTGTCGAGAGGCCGGAGAAGCCCGTGGCGTTTCCTTGTTGTTTGTCGTCAGCAGCAGCCACGGCTCCTCATCTCCATCTCATAGCCGCAGCTTGGTGTAGACGCCTTCGACCATGCAGTCGTCGCCATCCTCAAACCGCAGCCTTCCGGAACCGGAAGGCGAAATCGTCAGGTATGCCTCCTCGCCGAGCGCGAGGGACAGGCAACTCGATGTCTTGATGTACGAGTTCGTCCCGAAGACCTCATACCAGTCATCGTCCTCGTGACTGACCGTCACCACGTATTTCCCCGGCTCCTGCTTCGACAGACCAAAGACCGCCTTCACATCGCACTTGTCCTTGCTGTCGAAGAAGATGACCTCGCCGCCATAGCCTGACGTCTTGAGGATGGCTTCCTCGGAGTAGGCGTAGACATAGCAGTAGCGCGTCTGGATGATGATGTCCTTGCCGTCGATCTTGTAGACGTTGCTGCCCTTGCGGGTCAGGTTCACCTCGTAGTTCTCGGCCAGAGCAGGCGCTGCCTGAAGGCTCATCAATGTCGCGAGCGTCGCCAGAAGTGACTTCTTCATCGGCGTCACCTATTGGGATTGGACGCTCGACAAGCGGCTCTTCACGAGGTCGAGCTTGGCCTTGTGGGCCAACGGCCTGTTGAAGACACGGTTCTGGATTTGATCCGACACCTTGCTGATGGCGATGTACGCCATGCTCAGGCCCGACTCGCGCTCGGACGCCTTCTTCTCGATGAAGTCGTAAGGGAAGTTCTCGCAAAACTTGTGGAAGCCGGAGAACTGGGCGACTTCCTTCGTGAACCGAAAGCCGTCCGGGGTGAGGCGCGAGCGCCGGGGATGGTAGAGGTCGACGAACAGGATGAACCACTCGGCTCCGTTGAACGACACGGCCTCGAACACGTCCACCGTGCCGATGGCTCCGAGGCGGTGGAAGAGGATGCGCTGTCCGGACTGGGTTTCGAGTCTGGACAGATACGCCAGTTGGCCGATTGGCCCGTTGACGGGGATGGGATTGGTTTCGGTGAAGCCGAACGGGCCGGTGCCGTTCGGGTCTCTGTCGTAGGCCGGAGCGGACTCCAGCATCGCCTTCATTGCCGGATGCACGAGTTCCAGTTGAAACGCCTCGTCATCGAGGATGCGGTGGATGTGGGCCAACGCCTCGCGCAGCGCCTTGTCCTCCTTGTTGCCTCCGAATAGGTTGGAAAGAAATCCCATATCGCTGCTCCGCTGAATTCTTGGACTAAATCACTGCAACAAATCGCTCAAACGGCGCATTCCCGGCTTCTTGAAGGCCATGCGAATTGCTTGCTCCAGAATGTGGGTGTTCGCCCCGTGGATGTAGGAAATACCGGCATTGACCTTCTTGTCGTCCTTGGCCCCGATGCAGAACGAGCCATCTGCGCTCCACACATGGACTTGCCCCCATGAACAGCGCACCCTCTCGTTCGAGCCGAGGAACTTGCGCTTCACAAGCGTGATGCCATCGTCGTGCAGGAGCGCATCGCCGAAGTGCAAGTCGCGCCCATCCTTCAGGGCTTCTAGCATCTCGGTGAGCAGGCGCACGCAGACTGCCCGCCAGAGCTTGTCGAGGAACGTGGTGTAGATGTCCTGCTTCTTCAGTTCCACGACCGCTTCGGAGTTCCGGTTGCCGAATGCAATCGTGTAGGTCGTCCCCGTGGGGATGCCGTTGACGGAATGGCTGACGCCACCCCAACGAACGCGGGTGATCGAATCCAGCGGGAAGTTCTGGCCTTTCCACGAGACGCCGTGGGGCGAGATGCTCAAGGTGTCCTTGAACATCACGCCAATCTCGGCACGGTAGGTGATTTCGCGCTCCCACTCGCCATGACGCGCTGCTGCCTGCTTGCGCTGCTGGAAGATGTCCGCGAGCGCGTCCGCGTCTTCCTCGGCTCGATCCGAGATTTCCGGCACTTCAGAGAAAAGCTCCTGAATCAACCCGGTCAGTCGCTGCGACTGGGCGAGCATGTCGTGCTTGTTGAAGAGGTCGATGGCAAGGCCGCGAATCTCGTAGGCCAAGTCGCGGCTCGCTTCGTGGTCGATGCCGCGCGCCTTCGCACTCAGTTGAATGGGCTGCGCGATCTTGTCCCAATTGCGCGCAACCGCATCGAGCTTATCCACGTAGGGCTTGACGGCGGCCTCACCGGAACCGGCATGGTCTCTGGCCGCCTTGATGAGCTTGTGGACGTTCTCGGCCTCCTTTTGCAGGATGCCGTGGGTTTCCACCTCGTAGCTGTCAACGAGATCGTCGACCAGCCCAGGTGCGTGATCCTCACCACCCGACGTCACTCCATCCACCGTCTCGGTCATCACTTGAATGAGCGTCATCGGCGGCAGCCTGTCGAGCGCATCCTTGATGGCTCCACGGTAATACCGCTTGCGCTCCGCCAGTTCGGTTTCGATCTGATCGAGCGCTCGCACCTCAGGAAAATGGGAAACGGCGCGATCCTCATTGATGTCCCGCAGAACCTCCTCGGGGTTCAGATCTTCGGCGAGGTAGGCGATCTCCTGAATGAAGCCGGCAAAGTCGTCTGCATCGTGATCGCCATCCACGGCTTCGAACGCGGCAGCCAGCAGATTCAGATGGGCGAGCGTGGGCAGGCCCGTTTCTTCCCGCACCGCCATCGGGTTGTTGAGCAGGCTCTCGACCAACTGGGTCGCTTTGCGCGGAGAGACGCCGGGAAGCCAAGCGATCTCAGCGCTCAAGCGGGTGCGGGGATTGGTCAGGTCGGAACGGGCCTTCTGGCAAATGTCGTGATCCAGTTCCAGGGACTTCTCTTCCGCCAACTCAACGATGCGCCTGCGGTCGTCGCGGGCCGTTGCCCCCAGGACCGCGAATGCCGATTGATGCAGCGCGGTCGTGGTGAGGCGGGGTTCCGGCTTGGTGGGCGGTGCCGGCGGAACAACCTGCTGCGGGGCTGCCGGAGGAATAGGCGGAGGCTGCCGTGTCGCCGCAGGTGCCGCGGGTGCCGGAGCAGGGGCTGCCGGTTGAGCACCGAGCATCGCCAGAAGCTGCGGGTCTTTCAGCGCATCAAGCGCCTGCACGATTGCTTCGCGCGGCACGGACAACTTCTTGCCGTTGCGCAACTCGTGGCTGTACTGCGCAAGTTGATCTTTGGACGACAGGTGATCGGACAGGGCGAGCGAAACGGCGTACTCGCTGTTCGCGCGCGGAGCAGCATTACAGCTCCGGCAGGCAACCAGTGCGCCGGACTTCGCGGAGCCGCATTTGAAGCAGATTGCCATGCCCATATCTTTGCTCGCTCACTCACCGTAGCCTTGCCAACTGCTGAGACAGGCATCTGTTGTATGCCGCTGGCCCATTGACATATTTGTCCGTTGAACAGGCAGACTCGATTGACCTTCTATCTGCCGTCGAAAGCCGGGACAAGTCCGGCCCGCCTCCTTGTTGATCTAGCGCGGCAAGTTGAGTATTGAGGCATCTGTTATATGCAGCGGGGCCATTTACATACTTGTCAGTCGAGCACGCGGCTTCGATAGATTGCCGCTCAGAAGTGGAGAGTCGGGAAAGATCAGGTCTCCTGCTTCCTTGTCCTGACATGGCTGCCAGTTGGCGCGATAGGCATTGGTTGTATGCCGCTGGCCCATTGACATACTTGTCCGTCGAACAAGCGGCCTCAATGGACTGCTGCTCGGCGGAAGACAAAGCATTGAGGTTGGGCCTCCGCACACCTGCCGCCAAAGCTGCCTTTTGGCGCTCCACACACGCACGATACGCGGCAGGGCCATTGACGTACTTGTCAGTTGAGCACGCCGCCTCTAACGAAGCCGATTCTGCGGATGACAACTGAACTGAAGTGCTGGCGGGACGGCTATCTACCGATGGAGTTGACGTGAGGGCGGGAGCACGCTGTAGCTGGAGCAGCAACGCTTGATCCGCCACGCCAGTAGCGGCCAAGCCTCTGTCCTGCTGGAAGGCGATGATTGCCGAACGAGTACCCCTTCCCATCAAGCCGTCAGCGGTACCAGCTTCGTAACCGAGTTCGTTGAGCTTTCGCTGGATCGCTTGCACCGTCGCATCTGGGGCAGGACGCGTAGGCGCTGGGGCGGATAACGAGCCAGTGGAGTGGCTGCGAGCAAATCTGCTCCTGCCTTCGGACTGAAGCTGGCTTCGGTACGGCTCAATGTCCCGCCGCGCACTCTCCAACGCGCCACTGCGATAGCGGAAACTCCCGCAGCGGCTGTTGTAGTCGGCCACCATCGCGTTGAACCGGTCCACATCGGAGTCGATGTAGTTGTCAACCGCAGACTTCGCGCCGTCCATGCGGATGTCTTCAGCCAGGCAATATCGAATCTGCGCCGTCGAGAAGACGAGGTCTTGCCCGACAGGGGGCTTTGATTCCTGCGGGCGCGACGGCGCTTGCGGTTGCACTGATGGCGAATAGCTCGGCGCAGTGCTCTGCGCAGGCGGGGAGTACGCGGGAGCCGGAGACGTCGTGGTCTTGTTGGACTGGCCGATCAGCCAGAGCACGCCGATGACGGCGGCGATGCCCAACACCCACTTGCCGCCGGATGAGCCAGAGGACGGCTGCGCAGGCTCCTGATACGTTTGACGCTGACTCGGCTGTGGTTGCGTTTGAGCAGGCTGCGAAGCAGGACGCCCGGCGCTCGGCGCAGCGGCAGGAGGCTCTTTCTTGGCGGCAGGGGGCGGCGTCGTGTCCACATCGGACACGAGCGATGAAAGACCAGCGAAGCCTTTGCCTTCCCCCTTCTTCTGTTCTTCTTCTCCCGCCACAACTGCCTCCCCTTAAATGAATCCGATGCGCCGTTTAGTTTCCCCGCCCTCACGTTCCCGCGCCGGTGACGAATGCAGTGCGGCCAACAGGCTGGCCTGATCCAGCCGATCCTTGCCGGAGCGGGCCGCCAGTCTCGCTCCTTCGCGCACCACGAACGAAACGTCGGACAGCGGTCTGCCCGCCAGCTCCTTCGCCAGCGGCTTGGAATCCACGTCCGTTTCCTTCGGCAAGGAGGTCAACAGCTTGTCCAGCAGCGCCTGCACTTCGACTTCGCTGGCGAAGTCCACCTTGATGACGTGATCAAACCGTCCCCGGCGCTGAATGGCCGGATCGATCATCTCGATGCGGTTCGTCATGGCGATGATCAGCACATCGTTCTTCACCGCCTCCGGAATGCGGCGCAGGAACTCCGCCACTTCCTCGACGCGGTGATGGCCCGACCCCATCTCGCGGTCGGCAAGGAATGCTTCCATCTCGTCGATCACGAGAACGGATGGCGAGTTTTCCATCGCCTTGTCGAACACCTGCGCGACCTTCTTGCTGGTCTCGTGGATGTAGGGACTGGCCACGCTGGAGGCGTCGATCTGAAAACTCGGCCAGCCGAGAAAATCCACCAGCCGGTCGACCGCGAAGGTCTTGCCGCAGCCCGGCGGGCCGTGCAGGATCACCGCCGACGGGAATTCGATGCCCAGCGCCTTGTAGCGGTCGCGGTGCAGGATGATGTCGACGATGTGCTCGTTGAAGAAGGTCGCCAGTTCGGGACGCCCGGCCAGCTCGAACACCTTGTTCGGCTCTGGCGCGGTGCGTTTTGCTTCGATCTCTTCTTCGGCGGGTACTGCCTCGGTCTTCTCGGACGGCTTTTCCGGCTTGCGTGCGAGCGGAATGACCTCGCTGACCTCGAAGCCCGCTGCCTGCACGACATCTTTCAAGTGGCTCGCTCCGAGCCAGCTCATGGTCTGGCGCAAGCGGCGGAAAGAGGTAACCGGAATGCTGGCACCTCCCGTCAGCCAATAGCCGAGCACGACGTCATCGCCGGTTCTGGAACTGATGCTGTAGGTGGGCAGCAGCCGGGTGATCTTCTCGATGTAGAGGGCGTCTTGTAGCGGGGAGTCCGCATCGATGTCGCGCGTCGCCTTCAGCGCCAAAGCGAAGGAAAGCGCCTCCGCCTTGTTGTCGGGAGACTTCGCCTCGCTGACCGGGCAAAGCGTCTGACTCGGCCCACACGAGATCGAACGAAGCTGTCGGTCGCCGAACTGAGAGGCACTGAACGTCCCGTCCTCAATCAGTCCTGCGTCCAGCCATTGCTGCGCCAGCGTGTCCAACACGACCAGCGCACGCCCGCCACCCACCGTTTCGTAAATCTGCCAATCCGTGCCCTCGAACAGCGCAGCGCGAACTTTCGCGCCGTCAGGCAGCTTGAATCCGATGGGAAGCCACGCGTCGAGGGCCATGAGAATTAACCCCGCACGATATTGGCACCGGCCATCATGTCGTCGTCGCCCACAGAGCCGATTCGAATCGAGTCGAGGTTGACGACCACTGCGCGCAACTTGTCGATGTCGTTGGCCTTCAACGCCTCGACCCCAATCGCCACCAGCTGCGCGTGCTCTCTGGCATCGGGGAAGAGGTAGACGTCCTGCGCCAGCCACTTGAAGCGTTCGATCACGAACCAGTCCTGCCTCCACAGGATCATGAAGTTGCGTCCGCGCAGATCGTCCAAATGCGACTCGAAGTCGCTGCTGTTGTTTTCAATCGCGCGCTGCGCCGTTTTCACCAAGTTGTCGAACGACGTAGCCTCAGTGGGACGGGCATGCTGGCGCACGGTCTTCTCGAAGAAATCGACCGCTCTGTCCAGTTCGAGTTGGCGGATGTCCTTCAAGTGCTCCTTGCGAGTCAGCGCCAGCAGGCGCTTGGCCTCCTGCACGTTGTCCATCGCCTGCTTGGCTGTTTCCGGATCGGCCTCGTCCGACTTGATGGTGCCTGCCTGTTCCAATTTCTCGCGGGCTTGCTCCAATCGCGGGTCGTCCACCTTGGAAGCCATCTCTTCGAGACG
>PKCW01000107.1 GCA_002862965.1 Pseudomonadota bacterium | reverse complement strand
GCGCCGGTGCCGCCCTCGCCGCCGTCGATGGTGATGAAATCGACGCCGCGCTCGCCCGACGCCATGCGCATGGCCAGCTCCTCCCAGAAGCCCGTATCGCCCACGGCGGACTTGATGCCGACCGGCAGGCCGGTGTGCTGGGCGAGCTGTTCCACGAAATCGAGCAGGGCGTCGACATCGCCGAAGGCCGCGTGACGCGCCGGGCTCTTGCAGTCCCGCCCCGGCAGGACGCCGCGGGCGGCGGCGATTTCCGGCGTGACCTTGACGCCGGGCAAGAGGCCCCCGAGCCCGGGCTTGGCGCCCTGGCTGAGCTTGATTTCGAGCGCGCGCACCGGGGCGCCGCTGTCCAGCGTGCGTTCCAGTGCGGCGAGGCTGAAGGCGCCATCGGCGTCCCGGCAACCGAAGTAGCCCGTGCCGATCTGGAAGACGACATCGGCGCCGGTCCGGTGGTAGGGACTGAGCCCGCCTTCGCCGGTGTTGTGCCAGCAGCCGGCGAGATGGGCGCCGCGATTGAGGGCTTCGATCGCCGCGCCGCTGAGGGCGCCGAAGCTCATGCCCGAGACGTTCACGATGGACGCCGGCCGAAACGCCTGGCGCCGGCCGCGCGCTGCGCCCAGGACCTTGCCGGCGGGCAGGGGATAGCCGGCCTGGTCGACGGCGTCGCCCGGTTGGAACTGGGCCAGCGGAAAGGCATGGTGGCGGATGATCAGCGTCCCTTCGCTGTGCTCGAGGTCCTGGTCGGTGCCGAAGGCGAACTGGTTGTTCTCGCGCTTGGCCGTGGCGTAGACCCAGCGCCGCTGGTTGCGGCTGAAGGGCCGTTCCTCTTCGTTGCTGGTGACGATGTATTGGCGCAGCTCGGGCCCGAAGCCTTCGAGCAGATAGCGGAAATGGCCGACCACGGGGTAGATGCGCAGGATCGCATGATGGCGTTGCAGGAGATCATGGACCGCGAGTGCGCCCAGCGCGGCGCCGCATCCGATGATGAGCCAGAGAGCAAGGGTCATGGCGGGCCTGCCTGTTGCGGAACGGTTGGTCTGTCGACGAGGACGACACGGGACTCTACGGGGCCGATGTGACGGACAGGGTGCCGCCGATGCGCGACCCTCTCCCGCTGTGCCGTGATGGCGCCTATCATACCCTCCTCATGCCCAGCGCCTGCCGATCCTCCATGCCGCACTCCCGGAAGGGCCCATGAAGACGCCCCAGTTGACGTCCCTGCCTGCTGCCTTGTCGCGTTCGCCCGGGTGGGCGCCCCTCGGGGCCCTGGGGGTCGTCTATGGCGACATCGGGACCAGCCCCCTTTATGCCTTGCGGGAGTGTTTTTCGCCGCATCTCGGCGTCGAACTGACCCCGTCCCACGTTCTGGGCGTGCTGTCGCTGATCTTCTGGGCGCTGATCCTGATCGTCTCGCTCAAGTACCAGGCGCTGGTGCTGCGCGCCGACAACCGGGGCGAGGGCGGAATCCTGGCGTTGCTCGCGCTGCTCAATCCGTGGCGCACGCTCGGTCAGGGGCGGGCGGCGTCGGTGCTGATGGCGCTCGGCGTCTTCGGTGCCGCCCTGCTCTATTGCGACGGCATGATCACGCCGGCCATCTCGGTGCTCAGCGCCGTGGAAGGACTCAAGATCGCCGCACCCGGGGCGGCGCCCTTCGTGGTCCCGCTGACCCTGGTCATCCTCGCCGCGCTGTTTTCGCTGCAGCGCTTCGGCACGGCCCGGGTGGGCGCGGTCTTCGGGCCCGTCATGCTGATCTGGTTCACGACGCTGGCCGCGCTCGGCATCTATGGCATCAGCCACAACCCGGGCGTGGTGATCGCGCTCAATCCCTGGTATGCGCTGACGTTTCTGCTGACCGAGAGTCAGGCCGCGCTGCTGGTGCTGGGCGGGGTATTCCTGGTCGTCACCGGCGCCGAGGCGCTATACGCCGATCTGGGGCATTTCGGGCGTGGGCCCATCCGCCAGGCCTGGTTCGTCTTGGTGCTGCCGGCGCTGGTGCTGAACTATCTGGGCCAGGGGGCGCTGGTGCTGGCCGAGCCCACCGCCATCGAGAATCCGTTTTACGCGCTGGCGCCACGCTGGGCGCTCTATCCGCTGGTCGCCCTCGCCACCCTGGCCACCGTGATCGCGTCCCAGGCCCTGATCTCGGGGGTGTTCTCGCTGGTGCGCCAATCGATCCAGTTGGGCGTCATGCCACGCATGCGTCTGGTACAGACCTCCTCGGCCGAGATCGGCCAGATCTACGCGCCGGCGGCCAACTTCGCCTTGATGCTGGCCTGCATGGCACTGGTGGTCACCTTCCGCACCTCGGGAAATCTGGCGGCGGCCTATGGCGTGGCCATCACCATCACCATGCTGATCACCTCCAGTCTGCTGTACTTCACCATGCGCCGGGTCTGGCTCTGGTCGGGCGTCGTCGCGGGCGCCTTGGCCGGCGCGATGATACTCATCGAGCTGCCCTTCCTGATCGCCAATCTGCACAAGCTCCATGAGGGCGGCTGGGTGACGCTGGCTGCGGCGGCCGTACTGTTCTTCATCATGCGGACCTGGGACGAGGGCCGGCGCAACCTCATCACCCGCCTGCGCGCCGAATCCGAGCCGCTCGACACCCTGTTCGACCGGCTCGACCACCATCCGCCGGTGCGCCTGCCCGGTACCGCCATCTTTCTCACGGCGCCGCGCCTGGGCGCGCCGCCATCGCTGCAATACCTGATGCGCCATACGCACGCCCTGCACGAGCGCGTCATCCTGCTCACGGTGCTGATCGAGGAGACGCCGCGCGTGCCCCCCGCGCAACGCATCGAGTGGACGCCGCTGGGGCATGGCTTCGACCGGCTGCTGATCCACTACGGCTTCATGCAGAGTCCCGATCTGCCCGCGGCCCTGGCACAGGCGCGCCGTGCCGGGCTGAACATCGATTTGGCGGACACGACCTTTTTCATCGGTCGCGAAACGCTGGTCATCGACCGGCACATCTCCTGGTACCGGCGGCTGCGCGAGCGCATCTATGCCTTCATGTTCCGCAACAGCATGCGGGCCATCGACTTTTACAAGATTCCGCCGGAGCGGGCGGTCGAGATCGGCATCTGGGTGGCGGCGGAGCCGCCCGGCGCGCGCGCGACCTGATTCGACTCACCTCGCCTGCACCTCGCTGTCGCCAAAGGATGAAAACGCATGTCGACGCCCAAGCGCCTCGCCGACTACACGCCGCCGCCGCTGGACATCCGGTCCGTGCGCCTTACGATCGCTTTTGCCGAGCAGGTGGAAGTGGTCGGCGAACTCAGCGTCGCGCCGCGCGCCGGGCAAACGCCCGACCCGGTGCTGGCGCTGGATGCCGAGGCGATGGAGTTGCTGGAGGTCGCGGTCGACGGCCGCACGCTTGCGCCGCAGGAGTATCGCTACGACGGCGCGCAGCTCACGATCCCGTGGCCTGCCGCCAGCATCCGCACCCGCGTGCGCATCGATCCGGACCGCAACACGCGTCTGGAGGGGCTGTTTCCCTGCGGCGGCGGCTATTTCACGCAGTGCGAGGCCGAGGGCTTTCGTCGCATCACGCCCTATCTGGACCGGCCCGATGTGCTCGCGCCCTTCGAGGTGACGCTGCACGCCGACCGGCAGCGCTTTCCGGTGCTGCTCGCCAACGGCAACTGCGTCGCGACCGGCCGCGAGGGCGACCGGCATTGGGCGCGTTGGGTGGACCCTTATCCCAAGCCGGCCTATCTGTTCGCCGTGGTCGCCGCCGATCTGGCCTGTGTCGAGGATCGCTTCCAGACCGCGTCGGGGCGCGAGGTGGCGTTGGCCTGCTATGTCGCCCACGGTCTCGAGGACCGCTGCGGCCACGCGCTGGACGCGCTCAAGGCTGCGATGCGCTGGGACGAGGACAACTACGGGCGGGAATACGATCTGGATCGTTACATGATCGTGGCGGTGTCGGATTTCAACATGGGCGCCATGGAAAACAAGGGGCTCAACATCTTCAACAGCCAGTTCGTGCTGGCCCGGCCCGATACGGCCACGGACGACGACTATCACCACATCGCCTCGGTGGTGGCGCATGAGTATTTCCACAACTGGACCGGCAACCGCATCACCTGCCGCGACTGGTTCCAGCTCAGCCTGAAGGAAGGGCTGACGGTGTTTCGCGATCAGTGTTTTTCCGCCGACCAGCCCGGCGGGGCGGTGCAGCGCATCCGCGACGTCACGCGCCTGACCGCAACACAGTTTCGTGAGGACGCGAGCCCGTTGGCCCATCCGGTGCGTCCCGAAAGCTATCTCGAGATCAACAATTTCTACACGGCGACGGTTTACGAAAAAGGCGCCGAGGTGGTGCGCATGATGGCCAACACCTTGGGCCCGGCGGGCTTCCGTCGCGGCATGGACTGCTATTTCGAGCGCCATGACGGCCAGGCCGTGACGGTGGAGGATTTCATCGCGGCGCTCGGCGCCGGCGGCGGGCAGGATCTGTCCGGTTTTCTCATCTGGTACCGGCAGGCCGGAACGCCCCATCTGACTGCGCGAGGTGTTCACGACCCGGCACAGCAGACCTATACGCTGGAGCTGATCCAGCGGACGCCGCCGACACCGGGGCAGGACGAAAAGCAGGCGGTGCCGATCCCCGTGCGCATGGCGCTGCTCGATGCGGCGGGCGCCCCCTTGCCGCTGCGCCTGACGGGGGAGGCGCAGGCGGCCGGCCGCGAACGCGTGCTGGTGCTGCGCGAGGGCGCCGCCCGCTTTTGCTTCGAGGATGTCGTCGCGCCGCCGGTGCCGTCGTTGCTGCGGGGGTTTTCCGCGCCCGTGCAGCTCGACGATGGCCTGACGCTCGCCGACCGCCTGCACCTCCTGCGCCACGACGATGACGCGGTGGTCCGCTGGCAGGCCGCGCGACGGGTCTGGATCGACGCCGTGCGTCCGGCGCTCGCGGGCGCAGGCGACGGGCTCGGGCCCGAGGCCATCGCCGGGTTTGGTCGCGTACTCGACGATCAGGCGCTGGATCCGGCACTGGCGGCGGAATTGTTGACGCCGCCGCCGTTCGAGATCCTGCTCGACGCCTGCGCCCCAGCCGATCCGCACCGGCTGGAAACCCTGCGCCAGCGCCTGCGCAGCCGGCTGGCGATGGCGCTCGAAGCCGATTGGGTCCGCCGCTACGAGGCCCTGGCCGGGCGCGCCGACCCGGCCGCGCGCGCGCTGCGCAACCGATGCCTTTATTTTCTGATGGCCGACGGCGTGGCCGAGCGGCATGGTGCGCGGGCAGAGGCTCAGTTCCACACGGCCGAGACCATGACCGAGCGTCTGGCCGCCCTCGCGCTGCTCACCGACCAGGGCGGCGAGCCGGCCGCCGCGGCCCTTGCGGCATTCCACGATCGCCATGCCGGGGATGATCTGGTGCTGGACAAGTGGTTTCGCATCCAGGCCCAGGCCCGTCCGGGCGCGGCACTGGCCCGCCTGGACGGGTTGATGGCGCATCCGGCGTTCCGCCTGACCCAGCCCAACAAGGTCCGGGCCGTGGTCGGCGCGTTCGCTCAGGGCAACCCCTTGCATTTCCATGCGCCGGACGGCAGCGGTTACGCCTGGGTGGCGGATCGCATCGCGGCCCTGATCCCGCTGAACCCGCAACTGGCAGCGCGACTGGCTGGCGTGTTCGCCGGTTGGCGCGATCTGGCGCGGCCTTGCCGGGATCTGATGCGGGCGCAGCTCGTGCGGCTCGCCGATCTGCCCGCGCTGCCGCCCGATCTTGTGGAAGTGCTGGGCAAGGCCTTGTCGGAGACGCCCGGCTGACCCTGGCGTTGCAATGGGGGCGACTCAGCCTTCCGCCTGGCGGGAGCGGTCGGGGTTGTCCGCCGCTTCGGGCGCATGCTGCAGCAGGAGCGCGGCGAGACTGAACGTCACGTTCGCCCAGCTGCGTGTCAGGGGCGCGGCACCTTGCGCCGGCCCTGCAATCATGAGCGATTGAAGGTGGCCGGGCAGCGGGTGTTCGGGGCGTATGCGTTCGAAGCGGTCGATCCCGGCGCGTTCCATCTGGGCGAGGATGGGCGGCAGCGATTCCAGATGAGTGAGCGTGGCGATGTCGGCTCTGCCCGCAGGCCCGCACTCCGCCGGCAAGTCGGGCGGCAAGGTCGCCGTGGCGTGGTCCGGCACGCCGAGGCCGGTCAGGCTCCAGAACGACGCTCGCCGCCGTGCAAGATCGACCTGTAGCAGCGCGACCCAGCGGTCGGCCCCGACGTGCTGCTGAAAGGCGGTGAGGAGGGCGCGCGCCAGGCCGTCCGGCGAGCGCTCCGTCACCGCTTGCCGCAGCGCGATCTCCAGACCGCGCACGATCGTCGACCCGGCCATGGCATCGCCCTCCGGTATCGTCGGGGAATCCACCACGGCGGCGACGGCCTGCACATGCCCTTGCCGATCGCTGATCGGCAGAACCCAGAGTTGTATCGGCGCGGGCTTCGATCCCACAGAAACCGTGATGCAGGCGCCGGTGTCGGCGGCCAGGGCCGGCTGCAGCACATCCCGCACGGCGGCCGGCGCAAATCGGCTGCCTTCGTGCCAGCTGCCGTAGCGCTCCTGCAGGACACGCACGGCGGGCCGGTTTTCCTCTCCCGCCGCCGCATTGCGCCAGAGACACAGGCCATGGGGCGTCCAGATCCAGGCCGGGCGCGGCATGCGTTCGAGCAGTTGCAGTCCCGGTTCGTCCCGAACGGCCAGCGCTTCGTCGACGGCCTCGGGCGGCAGGCAGGCGACGACATCCATGGGTTCCCGTCCCGCGCGGAACCGTCGCAGCAGGAACGCCAACGCCAGATGCGTACCGTGTCGATCGGTGACCGTGGTCTCGAGCCGGACCGTGCGGGGGGAGCGCGGATCGAGCGCGCGGATGTGATCGAGCAGCGGCCCGCGCGCCTCGGGAAACACGTGCGCCAGCAGGGCGTCCCCGTGGACCGCCTCGGGATCCGACAAACCCAGCAGCCGCGCAAACGCCGGGTTGCAGCCCACGACTCTGCCGCGCTGCGCCAGCGCGAGCGGCGTCGGCGCCTGTTCCAGCAGCGCGCGGGTCAGCGTCTCCCGGCGCCGATGGGCCGAGCGTTCCCGCAGCACCCAGGCCGACCATGCCAAGGTCGACAGCGCCACGAACAACAGGTGATTGAGCGTGCGCACCAGGGGCATCATCTCGGCATCGGGCACGACGATGCGCAGCAGGCTGTCGCTGAACGTGAGCCAGGCCAGGCTCGAGGCGGCAAAGAGCAGGGGCAGCCCAAGCACGCCCAGCCACGCGGCGAGGCGCGGACGAGACGAACGAGAGGGGGGGGCAACACGCATCGGGAGCCTCGCAGCGAACGGTCGGTGGCCGATCCGTGGCCGCTGTGCAGCCGGGCGATCGTGCTGCATGCTCGAGCTTGGTATTGTAACAAAGCACGGCTGCAGGGCGTGAAGCTCCCGGACGAGCCCGCGGTGCAGCGTGTCACGGAAGTGTCATGCCGCGTTGCTGTAATACAACCGCCTTCACGCACGGGGTCGGGCGCAATGGAAAACAAGACGGTTCTGGTCGTTGACGATGAAAAGGCGGTGCGCCAGATGGTCGCCTTTTCGCTGGCGCGAGAGGGCTTCGATGTGCTCGAGGCCGCCGATGCCGCCGAGGCGCGCACCCAGGTTGCGGACGGGAGGCCCCAGGTCATCCTGCTCGACTGGATGCTGCCCGGCGTGTCGGGTCTCGAGTTCGCCCGCACCCTGCGCAAGGACAGTCTGACCCGCGAGATCCCCATCATCATGCTGACGGCGCGTACCGAGGAGGACGACAAGATCCGCGGCCTCAACGTCGGTGCCGATGACTATGTGACCAAGCCGTTCTCGCCGCGCGAGTTGATCGCGCGCGTGCACGCAGTCATGCGTCGGAGCATCCATACGGCGCAGGAGGAAGTCCTCGAGGCCGGCGGCATGCGGCTCGACGTGACGAGCCACCGCGTAGCGATCGGTCCGGAGAAGGTCAGCCTGGGGCCGACCGAGTTTCGCCTGCTGCATTTCTTCATGGGTCATCCGGACCGGGTCTACAGCCGGAGCCAGTTGCTCGATCGCGTGTGGGGCCCGAGTGTGTACGTCGAGGAGCGCACGGTCGACGTGCATATCCGGCGCCTGCGCAAGGTGCTCGAGAACTACGGTGTGGCGCATCTGGTGCAGACCGTGCGGGGCGCGGGATACCGGTTTTCCGCCCAAGGCTGAGGAATGTCGCCCTGGAGTCGGGAGTTCCGATCCCTGAGCCTGCTGCTGGTGTTCGCTGCGGGCATCGGGATCTGGCTCGGACAGATCGGCTGGGCATTGTCCGCGGCACTCGGCGGCCGGTTGGCCTGGCACTTGTGGCAGTTGCGCCGCTTCGAGTTGTGGCTCGGCGGCCGGGGAC
>PKCW01000108.1 GCA_002862965.1 Pseudomonadota bacterium | reverse complement strand
AGCGATTTTGATGTTTTTTTTTCTGCTTGGCTTGAGCTAGAGCAAGAGACTTCGCGCACGCCAAGAGGTTGTAGATCCGGAGAAACCAGGAGAACTTCAGGACATTTGCTTCAGATTCGTTTCCTCATCGTGTTCACAGCTTCGAGTTTCATCGCTTCTCAGGTTGTTGGCTTCGGATTCATTGCTCAGGACTCTTCAGGTTTGCCCAGCACATCACATGCATTCAGATCACATCACGTGTGCGAGGGAAGGTTTCCTCGAGCGCCACCAAGCGGGCGTGGGAGATCGTGTTGGCGTGGACCTTCATGCCGACCAGAACCCGCTCGTGAGGGCCGGCGAAAAGATCGTCGGGCAGATGGTCGTTGACCTCGGAGAAGGTCAGGTAACCTTGTTCTTTACCCTTTGAAATCAGAGACTTCAGAAGGGAGCGCTGGTCTTCGCTCATACGGCGGGTCAACCTCAGGAAGGGGGCACAGCGAAACGCCCCATTATACATCAAACCGCTTTGGTCCGCCTTGCGAAGTCATGTCTCACGACGCGCCAGCAGGTAACGTAGCCGTTCCTTCTCGCCGTCGCCCAATTCCTCCGTGGCGGCCTTGGTGAGCAATGCATCGACTTCGCTCTTCGATGCCCTCACCAGCAGGTATCGACAGATGTCACTGCATTCTCGAGCCAGTCCCTCTTCCGATCGGACGGGCTGCCAAGCCAGAAGCTCGGCAAGCATGGGTTCGGCCGGGTCGGCGCGGAACCGCTCGAGGAGGCCTCCGCTGCTTAGATGGGGGTGATCGCGTGCAAGTTCAATGAGCGCGATCAGCCATTCCGCCGCTTCCCCCTCCGCGCGCAACAGGGGTGAAATGGCCGGATCGATCCATGCGGCAGCCGGCGGGTGGGCGAGGACCAGCCCGGCCAGCCGCTGCAGCGGTGTCGGCTGGGTTCGTGAGGCAGCGATCGGTCGCGGTGGTGTCGATTCGCGTCGAGCAGGCCTGGAGCGAATGTCACGGACATCGGTCTCGGCCAGCCGTGCCAGCGCCTGTTCCAGAAGTTCGCGGAAGATTCCATCCGGAATCTTTCTGAACGTCGACCGGCCACGTTCCAGCAGTCGCGTGCGTCCTTCGATCGTCTGCAGATTCAGCCCCTCCTTCAATTGCTGCAACAGAAAGTCGGACAAGGGCAGTGCCTGTTGCGCGTGCGTCAGAAAGCCATCGCGGCCTTCCCGTCGCACGAGGGAGTCGGGGTCCTCGCCCTCGGGCAGGAACAGGAAGGCGATCTCCCGTCCTTCCTGCATCTCTGGGAGGCTGGTCTGGAGCGCGCGGGTTGCGGCGGTCCGGCCTGCGCCGTCGCCGTCGAAGCAGAACACGATCCGGCGTGTGTGTCGGAAGAGGCGGCGCAAATGCTCGGGTGTCGTCGCAGTGCCGAGTGTCGCCACGGCATTGGTGATGTCGTGTTCGGCCAGCATCAACACATCCATGTAGCCTTCCACAACGAGCACCCAAGGCAGCTCCCGCGCGGCCTGGCGTGCCTCGTACATGCCGTAGAGTTCCTGGCCCTTGTGGAACAGCGGGGTTTCCGGTGAATTGATGTATTTGGGCTGACCTTGGTCCAGAACACGGCCGCCGAAACCGATCACGCGGCCGCGGCCGTCACGGATCGGAAACACGATCCGATCACGGAACCGGTCGTAAAAACCGCCGTCGTTGCCCTCGCGGGGAATGATCAGCCCGCACTCCAGCAGCAGGGCGCGTTGTTCCGGGGTGGCGCCGAATTGGGTGAGCACGCCGTCCCACCGCGCGGGGGCGTAACCGACGCCGAACGTGGCGGCGGTCGATCCGCTCAGGCCTCGCGACTTGAGGTAGTCGATGGCGTCATGCGCGCCGCGCAGCTGCTGCCGGAAGTATCGGGCGACCGCCTCGAGGGCGCTGCGCAGTTGCAGATGACGCGCCGGCGGGGCGTCCCCGCCCGCAGGCAGCGCCAGTCCGGCTTCGGCCGCGAGGTCGGCCACCGCATCGCGGAACTCGAGTCGATCGAAGGCCATGAGAAAGCCGATTGCATTGCCGTGGGCGCCGCAACCGAAACAGTGATAGAACTGTTTGTCGGGACTGACGGTGAACGAGGGGGTCTTTTCGTCGTGGAACGGGCAGCGAGCCGTGAAATCCCTGCCGGCCTTTCTGAGGGGGATGCGGCGCTCGACGAGCCCGACGAGATCGCTGCGCGCGAGGACCTCGTCGATGAATTCCTGAGGAATGGATCCGCTCATGCCCGTCTTACCCCGCCCATCGAGCCGGAGCATGAATCGAAGGGGTCAGCCTCCCAGGCGGCTCTTGAGGCGCCCGCTGACTGCGCCCATGTCTGCCCGGCCCTGAATCTTCGGCTTGAGCGCAGCCATGATCCGGCCCATGTCCTTGATGCCGGTCCCGCCGTTATCGGCGAGCGCCGTCTCGATGAGCGCGTCGAGCTCAGTTTCGGACAGCGGCTCGGGGAGATAGCCCTGCAGGAGAGCCGCCTCGCCCAGTTCCTTGGCGGCCAGTTCGGGCCGGTTGCCGGCTTCGTACTGGATCGCGGCTTCGCGCCGCTGCTTGATCAGCTTCTCGACCACCGCCAGCACTTGCGCGTCGTCCAGCACGATGCGCTCATCGATCTCGCGCTGCTTGATGGCTGCGGAGAGCATGCGCAGCGTCAGCAGCCTATCCTTGTCGCCGCCCCGCATCGCGGTCTTGATGTCGTCCTGCAGCCGGTTCTTCAGGTCCATGGCGGCGTGTTCGCGACCGATCAATACAGCCGGCTTTGACGCTGGGTGTCCCGCATCAGGCGCTTGGCGTGGCGCTTGACGGCGGCGGCTTTGCGGCGCTTGCGTTCCTGGGTGGGTTTTTCGTAGAACTCGCGGCGACGCACTTCCGTCAGTACGCCAGCCTTTTCGCAGGCCCGCTTGAATCGCCGCAGGGCGGCATCGAAATACTCGTTTTCCTTGACGCGAACGCTTGGCATGCAATCTCACTCGGCTGAACGTTAATACCACGGCGGCCGGACGAGCGTGAACGGCTCGCGGACCGGCAAGGCCAGAAATTCTATTCCCTTTCAACTACAATTGCCAGTTCATCCGGCAACCGAAGATCGCGACTCCCATGCGGGTGTTGGGCATCGAAACCTCCTGTGACGAAAGCGCGGTCGCGGTCTACGACGGCGAGCGGGGGTTGCTTGCGCATCTCCTGCACAGTCAGGTCGCACTCCATGCGCCGTATGGCGGCGTGGTACCGGAGCTGGCTTCCCGTGATCACATCCGCAGGCTGTTGCCGCTGGTCCGGCAAGTCCTGCTGGATGCGGGCGCGACCGGCTCGATCGATGGCGTGGCCTATACGGCCGGCCCCGGACTGGTCGGCGCCTTGCTGGTCGGTGCGACCCTGGCCCAGTCTCTGGCGCTGGCATGGGGGGTTCCGTGTGTCGGAGTCCATCATCTGGAGGGCCATCTGCTCGCGCCGTGGCTCGAGCCACGGGCTCCGGCATTTCCGGTGCTTGCGCTGCTGGTGTCGGGCGGTCACACGCTGCTGGTGGCGGTCGAATCGGTCGGGCGCTACCGGATCCTGGGCGAGTCGATCGACGACGCCGCGGGGGAGGCTTTCGACAAGGTGGCGAAGCTTCTGGGCCTGCCCTATCCGGGTGGTCCCGCTCTGGCGGCGCTCGCCGAGGCAGGCGTCCCGGATCGTTTCAGGTTTCCGCGGCCGATGCTCGACCGTCCGGGCCTCGACTTCAGCTTCAGCGGACTGAAGACGGCCGTACTCTATGCGGCTCGCGAAGCCGGTGCCGATCTGGATCGACAGACCCGGGCCGACCTCGCGCGGGGCTTCGAGGAGGCCGTGGTGAGCGTGCTGACGGAGAAGTGCCGACGCGCGCTGGATCAGACGGGCTTGCGGCGGCTGGTGGTCGCAGGCGGCGTGGGCGCCAACCGTCGCCTGCGCGCAGCGCTCAGCGAGATGGGCGCCCACCTGAATGTCGATATTCACTACCCGCGGCCGGCCTTTTGCACGGACAACGGTGCCATGATTGCCTTGGCCGGGCATCACCGGCTGTGCGGCGACGGGGGCGATGCCACACCCGTCCGTGCCCGATGGCCGATCGACTCCCTGCAACCGCCCGCGCGAAGCTTTGGTTAAAATGCCGGTTCCCTCGCGGTTTGGCCCTTTGTCGTGGAAACCTCAGTGGACATCGTTTACCTGCGCGATCTGCGAATTCCGGCTGTCATCGGCGTTTTTGAATGGGAGCGCCGGGTCCGGCAGGTCATCGCCATCGATCTCGACATGGCCTGCGATGTGGCCCGCGCTGCGCGCACCGATGCGCTCGCCGACGCGCTGGACTACAAGGCCGTCGCCAAGCGGCTGATCGGTTTTGTCGAGGAAAGCCGGTTCCAACTCGTGGAAACACTTGCCGAACGCATTGCCGAACTGGTGCGGCAGGAGTTTCAGGTCGGTTGGATCCGGGTCCGCATCAACAAGACGGGGGCCGTGCGGGGCGCCCGCGATGTGGGCGTGATCATCGAGCGCGGCCGGCGTCCGTTTCCGGCGGCATCGGAGGGGCATGATTCCGACTGAAGTCTTCGTCGGGCTGGGCAGCAACATCGAGCCGCGGCGCAATCTCGGCGCGGCCCTGTCCCGGTTGGCCGCGCGATTCGGTCCGCTGCGGATATCGCCCGTCTATCAGTGCGAGGCCGTGGGCTTCGATGGTGCACCATTCCTGAATCTGGTCGTGGGGTTTACGACCACCGAGCCGCTGGCCGGGGTCAGCGGATTTCTGCGCGCGGTCGAGGGAGATTTCGGACGCACTCGCAGCGAGGCCCGGTTTGCCGCCCGCACACTGGATCTCGACATCGTCCTTTTCGGCGACAAGGTTGGCGAGGAGGCGGGATTGCGTCTGCCCCGATCCGACATTCTGCGCTACGGCTTCGTTCTCAAGCCCTTGGCGGATCTCGTCCCGGACGCGGTGCACCCGGTCTGCGGCGAAAGCTACCGTGCGCTCTGGGACCGGTTGCAACCGGGTCCGGATTTGACGCTCGTCGCGCCGCTCGCGGGCGCCGCAACCCAATCCATTGTCGGGGGATCCTGAACCATGTGCGGTATCGTTGGCGCCATCGCGCAACGCAACGTCACCCCCATCCTGCTCGAAGGACTGCGGCGACTCGAGTACCGCGGCTACGACTCCGCCGGCATCGTGGTGCTGGGATCCGACGGCCTGGATCGGGTGCGCACCGTCGGCAAGGTCGAAATGCTGGCCCGCGCGCTGGATGCGACGCCGCTCAACGGTGCGCTCGGCCTCGCGCATACCCGCTGGGCGACGCATGGCGCGCCCAGCGAACGCAATGCCCACCCCCATATCGCCGGCGATCGGGTGGCCGTGGTGCACAACGGCATCATCGAAAACCATGCGGAACTGCGCGCCGAACTGGCCGCTCGGGGCGACCTCATCGCGTCCGATACCGACTCCGAGCTGATCGCGCATTTGATCGGCCATGCACTCGCCGATCAGGCGGATCTGGCCGCGGCGGTGCGCAGCTGTCTCGGCCGGCTGCGGGGCGCCTATGCCATTGCGGTGATCGATCGCAAGACCCCCGACCGCTTGGTGGTCGCGCGCGCCGGCAGTCCTCTGGTGATCGGGGTCGGGATCGAGGAACACTTCGTCGCCTCCGACGCGGCTGCGCTCCTGCCCGTGACGCAGCAGTTCCGCTATCTGGAGGAGGGCGACGTGGCCGAGATCCGCCGCACCGGCGTGCACATCACCGATCGCGACGGGCGTTCCGTCGAGCGGCCCATCCACCATTCGCAGTTGACACAGGAGCGTCTCGATCGCGGCGCCTACCGCCATTTCATGCTCAAGGAAATCCATGAGCAGCCCCGCGTTCTGGCGGAAACCCTGGAAGGGCGCATGACCGGCGAGCGGGTGCTCCCCGAGATGTTCGGGCCGGATGCCGAAGCGCTGTTCGCCCAGGTGCGCGCCGTGCATCTGGTTGCCTGCGGCACCAGCCATCATGCCGCGCTGGTGGCACGCTACTGGATCGAGGCGCTGACGGGGATTCCGGCCACGGCAGAGATTGCCAGCGAGTTCCGCTACCGCCATCCGGCGGTGCCGCCGGGCACGCTGCTGGTGACCTTGTCCCAGTCGGGCGAAACCGCCGATACCCTTGCCGCGCTGCGCATGAGTCGCGAGTTGCCCTATCTGTGCCGCCTGGCGATCTGCAATGTGCCGGAGAGTTCGCTGGTGCGGGAATCGGATCGGGTGCTGATGACGCGTGCAGGCACCGAGATCGGGGTCGCATCGACCAAGGCGTTCACCACCCAGCTCGTGGCGCTGATGCTGCTGGCGCTCTGTCTCGGCCAGACGCACGATCTGGCGCCCGAGGAAGTCGCGCGCATCGTCGCCGAATTGCGCGCCCTGCCCTCGCAGGTGGAACAGGTCCTCGCGCTGGAAAGCGAGGTGGCCGCGCTGGCGATGCGTCTGGTGCATCGCGAGCATGCGCTGTTCCTGGGGCGCGGCGTGGAGTACCCCATCGCCATGGAAGGGGCGCTCAAGCTCAAGGAAATCTCCTACATCCATGCCGAGGCTTATGCCGCCGGCGAGCTCAAGCACGGCCCGCTGGCGCTGGTGAGCGAAGCGGTGCCGGTCATTGCGGTCGCCCCCAACAACGCGCTGCTGGAAAAGCTGCTCTCCAACCTGCACGAAGTGCGGGCGCGAGGCGGAGAGTTGCTGGTCTTCGCCGGCGCCGGGTCCCACCTCAATGAAACCGAGGGGGTGACGGTACTCGCCTTGCCGGTCGCGCTGTCCACCCTGTCGCCGGTGCTCTTCACGCTCCCCTTGCAGCTGCTGGCCTATCATGTCGCTGTGCTCAAGGGAACCGACGTGGACCGGCCGCGCAATCTCGCCAAGTCGGTCACCGTCGAATGAAGCCCTTCGCCTGAGGAGCAAAGGCTGGGGCTCGGCAGACCGTCCGGTCCGCTGATCGGCAGCCGGCCCAACAACAAAGGAAACGACTTGTCCTGACAAGCGGGAGATCGCCGATGACCTCGAACCATACCGCAGCCCCCCTGTTTCGCCTGGCGGGGTGCGCCCTGTTTCTGGCCCTGCCCTTGACCGCGCAGGCGCAAGGCTGGCTCACCGAGCCGGCGCTCAACCCCCTTGAAAAAGGGGGCGTCTATGCCAAGTTCGGCGTCAGCCGCTTCGATCCGGATTCGAGCTCCGGGCCCTTGACCTTCGATGCCGACACACGTGTGCCCATCCTCGGCACCGTGCTGCCGGCAGGGCCGGTCAAGGGTTCGGGGATCGCCGTCGCGCCGGATGAAATCGCCACGGTGACGCTGGGTTATCTGCTCACGCGCCACTGGGCCATCGAGACCGCCCTCGGTCTGCCGACGCTCAAGTTCGACAACGTGGGCAAGGGCAGCCTCGAGGAGGAGCCGCTGGTGCGGGTGCGCATTCCGCGCCTGAGCAACGTGCAGGTGGGCCCGCTCGACGGCAAGATCGCCGATGTGACGGCGGCGCCGCTGAACGCCAAGCTGATCTATCGGTTTCTGCCCGATCGGCGGGTGCGCCCCTACCTCGGCGCGGGCGCAACCTACACCATCACCTACAACGAGCGCCTGGTCGATCCCAGCCTGTGGACCCGTCGCACCGACCCGGGCACCGCGCCGGATCTCGATGTCAGCGACGAGTGGGGCAGCATCCTGCAGGCCGGTGTCGACATCGACCTCACCAAGAAATGGTTTCTGAGCCTGGACGTCATGCGCGTCGATCTGGATTTCGACAACCGCATCACCAACGTGGTGACGGACGGCGGTGTGGTCGGCGAGGTGCAGGCTTCGGACGCCCGGGTCAAGGTCGAGGCCGATCCGTACATCTACACCCTGAGCCTGGGGCGGATCTTCTGAGATGCGGGGGTCTCGGCCCGCCCGGCGGCCGTCGAGGATGCGCTCAGGGCCGCACCAGGTAGACGTCGAAGCGTGTCCCGCCCATGCGGATCGCATGGCTGGGCGCCATATCGGACAGCGGCGGGGCGGCCGCGGGGCGTTTGACCACCACGCGGTGAAGAGCGGCGCGGCATGCGGCCGGCAGCAGCTCCGGATCGGGCGGTGTGTTACCCAGCAGGCGTCGCAGATACTGCATCTCGCGTCCCGGCAGCGCGCTGCGGGGGTCGGCCGGATACATGGGGTCGAGATACACCACCTGTGGCCGTTCGGCGGGCGTGAGTCGATCCAGGTAGGCCCCCGCCTCGCGATGCAACACCCGCATGCGTCGACAGATGGCGCTCGCCCCAGCGTCGCGCCGCCCGCGCGCCACACCGTCGGCAAGCAGGGTCGCCAGGACCGGCGAGCGTTCCAGCAGGGTGACCTGCCACCCGAG
>PKCW01000035.1 GCA_002862965.1 Pseudomonadota bacterium | reverse complement strand
CTTCCTGCGCCGCTGTTTCTTCCACTACATCCGCTTCCCCGACCGGGAGAACATGCTGCGGATCGTGGACGTGCATTTCCCGGGCATCAAGCAGGCGCTGGTGCGCGAGGCCATGGAGGTGTTCTTCGACCTGCGCGAGGTGCCGGGGCTGAAGAAAAAGCCGTCCACCTCCGAGCTGCTGGACTGGCTCAAGCTGCTGCTGGCCGAGGACATCCCGGCCGACGCGATTCGCAGCACCGACCCCAGCAACCTCATTCCGCCGCTCTACGGCGCCCTGCTCAAGAACGAACAGGACATCCATCTGTTCGAGCGGCTCGCCTTCATTGCCCGCCGACAGGGCAATCTGTAAGCGACGCGAACGCGCGGGGAGGGAGCGGAATGCTGGTCGATTTCTTTTACGCGCTGCGCCAAGGCGGGGTGCCGGTCAGTATCACCGAATTCCTGAGCCTCCTGGCCGCGCTCGACCGGCGCGTGGTGGTGGCCGATCTGGATGATTTCTACTTTCTGGCGCGCACCTGCCTGGTCAAGGACGAACGCTATTACGACCGCTTCGACCGGGTCTTCGGGGCCTATTTCAAGGGCGCCGAGGACCGCGTCGGCCAACTGGCGCAGGCGGTCGCCGAGGGGCACATTCCCCCCGAATGGCTGGCCCGGCGCCATGAGCTCAATCTCTCGCCCGAGGAACAGGCGCTGGTGGAGTCCCTGGGCGGCTGGGAAAAGCTGATGGAGGCCCTGCGCGAGCGGCTGGAAAACCAGAAGGAGCGCCACGAGGGGGGTAACCGCAACATCGGCACGGCCGGGCGCTCGCCCTTCGGCGCCCATGGCTACAACCCCGAGGGCGTGCGCATCGGCCAGGGCGGCGCGCGCCATCGCAGCGCGGTCAAGGTCTGGGATCAGCGCGAGTTCCGCAACTACGACGATCAGGTCGAGCTCGGCACGCGCAACATCAAGGTCGCGCTCAAGCGGCTGCGCCAGTTCGTGCGCGAAGGCAACGAGCTGGAGCTGGATCTCGACGACACCATCCGCTCCACCGCTCGCAATGCCGGCTATCTCGACCTCAAGCTGGTCCCCGAGCGGCGCAATCAGGTCAAGGTGCTGCTGTTCATGGACGTGGGCGGCTCCATGGACGATCACGTGCGCGTGGCCCAGGAACTCTTTTCCGCCGCCCGCTCCGAATTCAAGCATCTGGAATATTTCTATTTCCACAATTTCCTCTATGAATGGCTCTGGAAGGACAACCGGCGCCGGCGCGCCGAGCGCAGCCCGACCGCCGAGGTGCTGGCGACCTTCGGGCCGGATTACAAGGTCATCTTCGTCGGTGATGCCACCATGAGCCCTTATGAAATCCTGCACGAGGGCGGCAGCGTCGAGCATCACAATCCCGAGGCCGGCGCGGTGTGGATGCGGCGGATGCAGGCGCATTTCCGGCGCATCATCTGGCTCAATCCCGAGCCCGAGAGCCGCTGGGAAGGCACGCCCTCGATCTCGATCGTGCGCCAGCTCATGGACGGGCAGATGTATCCGCTGACGCTGGATGGCCTGACCCAAGGCCTGCGGGCGCTCAACAGCGGACGCGGCACCGGCGCCGGGGTGCGGCCGCATGAGCCCATCCTCTGAGCACGGCGGGCCGCAGGTGACCGACGCGGTGGGCGGAAGGGCGTTCGCCGGTCTGCTCGGGGCGCGACGCCTCCAGACGGCGGCCTTCGGGCCGCATCCGCGGCAAAAGCTGGATGTCTATGCGCCGCGTGCGGCGCGCGGCCTGCCCGTCATCGTGTTTTTCTACGGCGGACGCTGGAAGCAGGGTGGCCGGCGGCAATACGCCCTCCTGGCGCGCCGTCTGGCCGCGCTGGGCGCCGTGGTGGTCGTGCCCGACTACCGACTGTACCCGCAGGTGCGTTTCCCGACCTTCGTCGAGGACGGCGCTGCCGCGGTGGATTGGGCGCTGCGTCATGCGGCCGGGCTGGGCGGCGATCCGGACCGGCTCTACCTGATGGGTCATTCGGCCGGTGCCCACATCGGCGCCCTGCTCGCACTCGATGCGCGCTACCTCGCCGTGCACGGCCGCTCGCCGGCGACCCTGGCCGGTTTCATCGGGCTGGCGGGGCCCTATGATTTTCTGCCCTTCCAGAGCGAGGAACTCGCCGACACCTTCGGTCCGGCGGAAGGCCACGCGGCCTCCCAGCCGATCCATCACGTCGATGGACGCAATCCGCCGTTCCTGCTGCTGCACGGCTCGAAGGACAAGGTGGTGGGGCCGGGCAACAGCAAGCGCCTGTGGCGGCGCATCGAGGCCTGCGGCGGCCGGGCGCGCATGGTGTTTCTGGAGCAGGCCAACCACGTCAACATCCTGTGGGGGCTGCTGCTGCCGTTCCCGGCGCATCTGGCGGGCATCCGTCGCGAGGTGGCCCGCTTCGTGCTCGATGGGGAATCCATGCGGCTGGCCCATCCCCCGAGCGATTCGGTCTCTTTGCGGTGAGCATCGTTCCGGCCACCGATTCTTGAGGAGCACGGCTTTTTGCGCATCATGACGCTCAACCTCAATGGCATCCGGTCGGCGACGCGCAAGGGTTTTCTGGACTGGCTGCCGGGCCAGGAGGCCGATCTGGTCTGTCTGCAGGAGCTCAAGGCCCAGGAGACCGATCTCACGGCGGCGATGCGTCATCCGCCGGGATATGTCGGCCATTTCCACTGCGCGGAAAAAAAAGGCTACAGCGGCGTCGGGATTTATACGCGATCCCCCCCCGAACGGGTGGTGGTCGGCCTCGGCATCGACGAGATCGACACCGAGGGCCGTTATCTGGAGCTGGTCTATCCCGGGCTCTCGGTGATCTCGGTCTATCTTCCTTCGGGATCGAGCGGCGCGCATCGCCAGACGGCGAAATTCCATTTCATGGAGCGGTTTTTCGATCATCTGGCGCGGCTCGTGGGTTCGGGCATGCAGGTGCTGCTGTGCGGCGACTGGAACATCGCCCATCGGGAGATCGATCTGAAGAACTGGCGCGGCAACCAGAAGAACTCGGGCTTCCTGCCCGAAGAACGGGCCTGGCTGAGCCGCGTGTTCGACGAACTGGGCTGGGTCGACGTGTACCGGCAGTTGCACCCCGAGGCCACGGGCGAGGGCTACACGTGGTGGAGCAACCGCGGCCAGGCCTGGGACAAGAACGTGGGCTGGCGCATCGATTATCAGATAGCCACCCCGCAACTGGCGGCGAGCGCCCGCGCCGCCAGCATCTACAAGGCCGAGCGCTTCAGCGATCACGCGGCGCTCACCATCGACTACGACTGGCCGCTGCTCTGGGCCTCATCCGCCGCGCCGGTCGAGGCGCCGGTCGAGGCGCCATGAGCGTGCAGGACGATACGGTCACGGCGCCGCCATCGGCCTGGCAGGCACTGGGGCGACACCCGGCGCTGTGGCGCGTGACGCTTCTGGCTTTCGCCTCCGGCCTGCCGCTGGCGCTGTCCGGCGGCACGCTGCAGGCCTGGCTGGCCGATGTGCGCATCGACATCCGCACCATCGGCATCTTCAGTCTGGTGGGACTGCCTTACACGCTGAAATTTCTCTGGGCGCCGCTGTTCGACCGCTATGCCTTGTTCGGCATGGGCCGCCGCCGCGGGGGGCTGCTGCTGACCCAGGGCGCGCTGATCGCGGCGCTGCTGGCCATGTCCTGCCTCGATCCGCGCTCGGACGTGGCGCTGCTCGGACTGTTTGCGCTCGTGCTGGCCTTCGCTTCGGCCTCCCAGGACATCGTCTTCGATGCCTATCGCACCGAGGTGCTGCCGGCGCCGCTGCGCGGGCTGGGCGCGGGGCTCACCAATACGGGTTACCGGCTGGCCATGCTGACCTCGGGCGCGCTGGCCCTGGTGCTGGCCGGCTCGGTCGGCTGGGTCGTCACCTATCGCCTCATGGCGGTGCTGATGGGCGGCGCCGTCCTGATCACCCTGCTCAGTCCGGAACCGCCGGTACCGGCGGCGGCGCCCCATCGGCTGGTGGAGGCCCTGCGCGAACCCCTGCGCGCCTTTCTCGCGCGCCCCGCCGCAGGGGCGTTCCTGGCCCTGATCGTGCTCTACAAGTTCGGCGATGCCTTTGCCGCCACCTTGAGCACGGCCTTTCTGGTGCAGGGCGTGGGGTTCAGCGTGGCCGAGGTGGGCGTCGTCAACAAAGGGGTCGGCATCGGGGCCGCGCTGGCGGGCGCCGTGGTCGGCGGTACGCTCATGGTGCGCTGGGGATTGCTCCGGGCGCTGCTGGTGTTCGGCCTGTTCCAGGCGCTGACCAATCTCCTGTTCGCGGCACTGGCGATCGTGGGCAAGAGCCATGCCATGCTCGTGGTCGCGGTGGTGGGGGAACAACTCTTCGGCGGCATGGGATCGGCGGCCTTCGTGGCGCTGTTGATGGCGCTGTGCGATGTGCGTTACACCGCCACCCAGTACGCGCTGTTTTCGGCGCTGGCCGCCTTGGCGCGCGTGTTCATTGGCCCGCCGGCCGGCTATCTGGTGGCGGATGTCGGCTGGCCGGCGTTCTTCACGCTGACCTTCGTGGCCTCCCTGCCGGCGCTGGGTCTGGTGCTCTACCTGGCGGCGCCGATCCGCGCCCTGGACCGGCCGGGCACGGACGCGGCGGCGACATGACGATCCGGATCTGCCGCCTGTCCGATCTGCCCGATCCGGGCAGCCTGGGTTTTGAGTTGGGGCCGGGCGTAGAAGGGCGCTCCTGCGTGCTCGTCCGGCGCGGGGACGCGGTCTGGGCCTATGAAAACCGCTGTCCCCATACCGGCGCGCCGCTCGACTGGCGGCCGGGTCAGGTGCTGAGTCCGGAGGGCACGCACATCCAGTGCGCGCTGCATCTGGCCCAGTTCCGCATGGAAGACGGCCAATGCGTCCACGGTCCCTGTGTCGGCCAGTCCCTGCGTGCAGTCCCGGTTCGGCGCGAGGGGGCGTGGGTCGTGCTGGCGGCAACTGACCGGGGCGCATCAACCTCGAGCGAGGAAGCAGACGGATGACGACGAGCGTGATCGTGCTGGCGGCGGGCAAGGGCACGCGCATGAACAGCGCGCTGCCCAAGGTGTTGCAACCCCTCGGTGGTCAGCCCCTGCTGGCCCATGTGTTGGCCACGGCGCGGGCGCTGTCGCCGCAGGCGATCCACGTGGTGGCGGGCCATGGCATGGCGGCGGTTCGGGCGGCGTGTCCCGGGGATGATCTGCACTGGATCGAACAGGCCGAGCAGCGCGGCACGGGGCACGCCGTGGCCCAGGCCCTGCCGCACGTGGCCAAGGGCACGGCGCTCATCCTTTATGGCGACGTGCCGCTGGTCCCGCCCCGGACGCTGGCGGCGCTGCGCGATGCCGCCGGGGACGGTATCGCGCTGCTGGTGATGCAGGCTGCCGATCCGACGGGTTACGGGCGGATCCTGCGCGATGCCGCAGGCCGCGTCCGGGGCATCGTCGAGGAGCGCGACGCGACGCCCGCAGAGCGCTCGGTTCGCGAGGTCAACACCGGCCTCATGGCCGCGCCGGTCGCGCTGCTGCGGCGCTACCTGCCGCAGGTGCAGCCGCGCAATGCCCAGGGCGAGCATTACCTCACCGATGTGGTGGCCTTGGCGGCTGCCGATGGGGCGCCGGTCCAGGTCGTGGCCGCCCAGGACCCGGATGACGCGCTGGGGATCAACGACCGCGTGCAGCTCGCCTTTGCCGAGCGCACCCTGCAGCGCCGCCGGGCCGAGGCGCTGCTGCGCGCCGGCGTGACGCTGGCCGATCCGGCGCGGCTGGACGTGCGCGGCGAACTCCTCTGCGGGCGCGATGTGTTCATCGATGTGAATGCCGTGTTCGAGGGCCGCGTCGTGCTGGGCGACGGGGTGCGCATCGGGCCGAACGCCGTGCTGCGCAACTGCGCGCTGGGCGCGGGGGTGGAGGTGCTCGCCTTTTCCCATCTCGACGGCGCCCGGGTGGGGGATCGCGCCCGTATCGGGCCCTATGCGCGCCTGCGGCCCGGCGCCGAGCTGGCCTGTGAAACCCACATCGGCAACTTCGTCGAGGTCAAGCAGGCCACGGTCGGCCGAGGCTCGAAGGTCAATCACCTGAGCTACATCGGTGATGCCGAGATCGGTGAGCGGGTGAACGTGGGCGCGGGCACCATCACCTGCAACTACGACGGCGTCCACAAGCACCGCACGGTGATCGCAGACGACGCCTTCATCGGTTCGGGCAGCGAACTGGTCGCGCCCGTGACGGTGGGCGAGGGGGCCACCGTGGGTGCCGGCACGACCCTGCGCAAGGATGCGCCGGCGCATCAGCTCACCGTGGGCGGCGGGCGGCAGGTGAGCCTGCCGCACTGGCGCCGGCCGGCTCCCAAGGACCGGGACAGCGGCTGAGGTGGCGGCTTATTCGTTTCGGGCGTGGATCATCGACCAGTAGCCGAAGAGATTGACCGGCTCGAGGTCGAAATGCCTGATCTGGGCATCGGCCAGGAAGCGGTCGAGCGGGAAATCGGAGGTGAAGCCGATCAAGGGCGTGATGACCGCCACGACGCGCTCGAACCAGCGGATCATCGAATGGGTGTGGCTGAAGTGGTTGACGATGAACAGATCGCCGCCCGGGCGGCAGACGCGCTTCATCTCGGCCACCATGCGCTGCGGATCAGGGACGACCGAAGCGACGTACATGGCGGTGACCTTGTCGAAGCTGTGATCGGCGAATTCGAGATTCTGCGCGTCCATGATGCGCAGATCGACGTGATTCAAGCCCAGTTTCCTCACCCGGCGGTGGCCCCGCTCCAGCATCTTGGAAGACACGTCGATGCCCGTGATGCGGGTGGAGCGCGGGTAGCAGGACAGGGACATGCCGGTTCCCACGCCGACCTCGAGGATGCGATCACCGGGTCTGCAGTCCATCTTGTCGATGATGCGCTGGCGACCGGGCTGGAAAACAGGGCTGAAGATCAGATCGTAGGCGGCGGCCATGCGGTCGTAGGTTTTGATGACGGCAGTTTGTTCCACAAGACCATCCTTGCGTGAGTGTGTCCAGCGAGCGGCATGAAAATGACCGCCTCATTCTAGCCCAAAATGCTGCAACAACGCGGCAACGGCGTTAGCATGGGCGCCCCCGCATCGCCCGTCGCAACAGTCATCAAGGACCTCGCCCATGTCATCTCCGGTTACACCGGCCGCCGGCCATCCCAGCAAGCCCGAGGTGGTCGATGCCCTCATTGCTCCGGAGGGCAGCCTGGAGGTCCTTTCGCAGCATGAGGTCGTGCGTCTGCGCGACACCAGCCTGGGTGGGCTGCACGAACTGCTGCGGCGCTGCACCCTGGCGGTACTCAACAGCGGCAGCGTCGTCGACGACAGCCTGCAGGTGATGCAGCGCTATCCGGACTTCGACATCCAGGTGGTACAGCAGGAGCGGGGCATCAAGCTCGAGTTGCGCAATGCGCCGGCCGAGGCCTTCGTCGACGGCCAGATGATCCGCGGCATCCGGGAACACCTGTTCGCGGTGCTGCGTGACATCGTCTACGTGCACAACGAAATCCGCCTGCATCCGCGCTTCGATCTCACCGCGTCCAGCGGCATCACCGATGCGGTGTTCCATACCTTGCGCAATGCCCGCGCGCTGTCGCCGGGCCAGCCGCCCAATCTGGTGGTGTGCTGGGGTGGGCACTCGGTGAGTCGCGTCGAATATGACTATGCCAAGCGGGTGGGTTACGAGCTCGGGCTGCGCGGCATGGACATCTGCACCGGCTGCGGACCGGGGGCGATGAAAGGACCGATGAAAGGTGCCGCGGTCGGGCATGCCAAGCAGCACCGCAGCATGGGGCGCTATGTCGGCATTTCCGAGCCCGGCATCATTGCCGCCGAACCGCCCAACCCCATCGTCAATCACCTCGTGATCATGCCGGACATGGAACAGCGGCTGGAGGCCTTCGTGCGCATCGGCCACGGCTTCGTCGTGTTTCCGGGCGGTGTCGGGACGATGGAGGAATTGCTGTACCTTTTTGCCATCCTGCTGCACGAGGAAAACGTAGAAACACCCTTTCCGCTCGTGCTGACCGGGCCGGCGTGCGCGGCCGACTATTTCCGCCGGCTCGACGACTTTCTGACGCGCGTCCTCGGCACGGCCGTCGCGGGACGCTATCAGGTGATCCTCGACGATCCGGCTGCGGTCGCGCGCGCCATGCGCCGGGGGATGGAAGAGGTCCGCAGATTCCGCATCGCCCGCAGTGATGCGTTCTATTTCAACTGGGTGTTGCGCATCGCGCCGCAGTTGCAACAACCGTTTACCCCCACCCACGAGCGCATGGCCGCCTTGTCGCTGCATCGCGACCAGCCGCTGCACGACCTCGCCGCGAATCTGCGCGCCGCCTTCTCCGGCATCGTCGCCGGGAACGTGAAGGAAGCGGGAATTCAGGCCATCGAGCGCCACGGACCCTTTGCCATCCGGGGCGAGGCGGCCATCATGCAGAGCCTCGACCAGCTCTTGGACGG
>PKCW01000040.1 GCA_002862965.1 Pseudomonadota bacterium | reverse complement strand
GGCCTGCGGCGACGCTCATGGCGTGTCCCGGGCGCGCGTCTCCCTTCATCGTCATTTGCCGCGACGAGGCAGGTGAGCCGGAAAACGAACGCGCAGCAACCGGGGTCATGCCGGTCATTCTCGGTGATGCCGACCCCGATGGCCAACGGCGCGTCGCGCTGGTGCAACGACCGCTCGTCACGGGCCATCTGCGTCTTGCGCGGCGCCGGATGTGCCGGCGTCAGGGTGGCCTCGATGCGGACGATTTCTCCCTCCTGTGGCGCTGCCTGCAAGGTCGTGACGCGCTCGCGATGGTCCCGGCCCGCCCGGATGGCTGGGCCGAAATGCCGCGGACCATGGATCTTCTGCCCCTGCCGCTGCATCCGCAGCTGGGGTTGCCGGCGGCGAGCGCCCTGATCCACGCCGATCTGCGCAACCAGATGGGATGCGTGCCGGGGTGGGCGTTCCCGCACCGCATCGCGGCGGTATCGCCGGATTGGCTCGCGCAACCCGACCGGGGCGGGCGCATCGCCTGGGTGCTTTACCTGCGCATGCGCCGTGCCTTGCTGGGCAAGCGCGGGGACGGCGATTTTCATCTGCTGGCGACGCGGCGGTGGATGTGGATGGTCCCGCACCCGACCGGACCGGCACTGGACTACGCCGGTGTGTTCGCCGTTGCGAGTTCCGCGCAGTGGGAGACGCTGATGCACTCCGGACCCTGGGGCGCGCTCCGGGGTGTGGCGGAGGAAGAGGCGTCCCTGTGCGGGTGAGCGTGGATGTCTGCGTGGTGCCGATGGGAACCGCGGCGTCGGTATCCGCCGAAGTCGCCCGCTGCGTCGAAATCCTCCGGCGCCATGGCCTGAACCCCCGGCCCCACCCGTTCGGCACGGCGGTCGAGGGCGAATGGGACGCCGTCTTCGGCGCAATCCGCGCCTGCCACGAAGCCCTGCATGCGGCGGGCGTCCCGCGGCTCATGACCACCCTCAAGCTCGGCACGAGGGTGGACAAGGTGCAGAGCCTGGACGATAAAATGCGCGCTCTGGCCGATCGTTTGGCCCCTCCCGCGGTTTGATTCGCAAGCCCGGCCCCCGTCCCGACAATCTGGAATCCCATGTCTGCCTCGCCCGATCCGGACGCGGTTCGCGCCGCGCAGTTCCGCCAATTGATCGATGCACTGACGGGGGTCGGGCAGGATGCCCTTCCGGCGGACCGGGCCCTCGACCGATTTTTCCGCTCGCGGCGGTTTCTGGGCGGGCGCGATCGCCGGTTCATCGCCGAAGCCGTGTTCGGCGTCCTGCGCCGGCGGCGATTCTTTGCGCACTGCCTGCGCCTCGACGCCGATGCGCCGATCGATGCGAGCGATCTCGCCGGGCTCCACCTGCTGACGCAGGGCTGGTCGCAGCGCGCGCTGGCGAGGTTCCTGCCGGCCGAGCAGGCGGCGCATCTGGCGGCGCTGCTGCGCGCCGTGGATCCCGGCAGTCTCCCGTTCGCGATCCGCCACAGCCTGCCGGAGGTGCTGGCGGAGGCACTGGTGGCGGACTGGGGCGAGGAGGCCGAGGCACTGGCACGGGCCTTGGCCACCTCCGCGCCGCTCGATCTGCGGGTCAACACCCTGCGCACCGATCGCGACAGTCTGCGCGAACGCCTGGTGAATGCCGGGATCGTGCTCGAGCCGACGCCCTACTCGCCGTACGGGCTGCGGCGCGAGGATCGCGCCGCGTTGTTCACCGCGCCCGGTTTCAAGGAAGGCGCATTCGAGGTCCAGGACGAGGGCAGCCAGTTGCTGGCCTGTCTGGTGGACGTGCCGCCGCGGGGGCGCGTCGTCGATTTCTGCGCCGGCGCGGGCGGCAAGACGCTGGCGCTGGCGATGGAACTCGGCAACAAGGGCGAGATCCTCGCTTGCGACGTCGTGGGTCGCAAACTGGAGGAACTGATGCGGCGCGCGCGTCGCGCGGGCGTGCACAACGTCCGCACGCATGACCTGCGCACCGACCCGCACGCATTCGTGCGGGCCCAGGCCGGGCGCCATGACCGCGTGCTGGTGGACGCGCCCTGCTCCGGTTCCGGGACCTTGCGACGCAACCCGGATCTGCGCAACCGTCCGCTCGATCTGGCGACCCTCACGGCTCTGCAGCGGCAGATCCTCGAGACCGCCGCGCCCTTGGTCGCGCCGGGTGGGCGACTCATCTATGCCACCTGCAGCCTGATCGATGCGGAGAATCGCGGCGTCGTCGAGGCTTTTCTCGAGGCACATCCCGCGTTCGTCCGCCGCCCGGCCCAGGCCCTGCTGGCGCGGCGAAACCTGCCGTTGCCCGCGGCCCTGTTCCGTGACGATGACCTGCAACTGGCGCCGCATCGCCACGGAACCGACGGTTTCTATGCGGCCGTCCTGGAAAGGGTGCAGGCAACGTGACACCCATCGACCGGGTTCACGGGCCCGCGTATGCTACGCGCTCCAACGAGAACCTTTGCCACGGAAGCGGGGTCTACCCCGTCGTCATTCACCTAAAGAGATTGAGATCGATGCGTGAGGTATCTGTGTTACGGTCCCGATTCGCGCCCTTCGCCGTGGCGCTCATGCTCGTGTCCGGCCTCGGGTCGGCGCACGCCGCCGACAAGCGCGGCCTGGCCGGCGAGGTGATGCGCGCCTCGGGCCTCGAACTGCAACTGGGACAGACCACCCGCTCCATCAACGAAAGCCTTAAGAAAGCCGAAGAAAGCGGCAAGGCGACCCCCGAGCAACGCGAGATCGGCGAGGTCATGCTGCAGTCCTTCGGCACGCAGACCATCCTCGGTTCCGTCGGCAAACAGCTCGCCGATCAACTGAGCGAGTCGGAGCTCCAGAAAGTACTGAGCTGGTACGAAGGCAATCCGGGCCAGAAGCTCAGCAAGCTGGAAAACCAGCTCTCCGATCCGGAGAAGGCGAAGGATCTGGTCGAATTCGCCAAGCAGGCGCAGGAGAAGCCCATCCCCGAGGCGCGCCAGGCGCTCTACCAGAGTCTCGACAAGGCGACCCTGACCACGCAGACCACCGTCGACATGCAGCTCAACTCCCGAGTCGCCATGGTCAAGGCCATGAACAAGACCGCCAAGAGCGAAAAGAAGCTCAGCGACGCGGAGATCAATGAGAAAATCGAAGCCCAGCGTCCGCAGGCCACGAGCTTCATGCAACAGATCAACATGGTCAAGTTTGCCTATCTCTACAAGGACGTGTCCGACAAGGATGTGAACGCCTACCTCGAGTTCGCAGAGTCCGATGTGGGCAAGAAATACTTCAAGGCGCGATCCAGGGCGCTGGACGCGGCCATGCAGGAAGGCTCACGCAAGGTCGGCGAAGCCATGGGGAGCCGGATCAAGGAATGATCCCGGGGCTGAGGGCGATCGCGACGGATCGCCCCGCCACGGACGCGTCCGCATGACGACGACGAACGAAGCGGCCACGCTGGCGGCGATCGACCTTGCCTGTGTGCGCGGTGATCGTTCCTTGTTTCAGGGTCTCTCGTTTGCGTTGGTCCGCGGAACGCTGCTGAAAGTGGAGGGCCCCAACGGCGTCGGCAAGACCAGCCTGTTGCGGATTCTCGCGGGTCTGGCGCGGCCGGAGGAAGGCGAAGTCCGCTGGAACGGAAAAGCCATCGGCGGTTGTCCGGACTTTGCTGCCGACCGTCGGTACCTGGGTCACCACAACGGTCATGGCCTTGCCCTCACCGTCCGGGAAAACCTGCGCGTCGCCGCGGCGCTGCAGGGGACGCCGTGCGCCGGTGCATCGCTTGAGCAGGCCATGGAGACAGTGGGTCTCGCCCATGCCGGGGACAGCCCGGTCGCCCGTCTTTCTTCGGGGCAGCGCCGGCGGCTCGCACTCGCCCGCCTGATCCTGGGCGCGGCAGGCGTCTGGATACTGGACGAGCCGCTCAATGCCCTGGACCGCGCCGGGCAGGTGCTCTTCGGTGGTCTGTTGCGCGATCATCTGCTGGGGCGCGGCGTTGCGGTGATCAGCACCCACCAAACCCTGACGCTGCCGGCCGGCATCCGGCAGCAGACGCTGACGTTGGCGGTCTCCTCGTGAGGACGTCGCTGGCGACGGCCTGGTGGGCGGTGCTGCGGCGGGACCTCCTGCTCTCCGCGCGGCGGCTGGGCGAACTGGGCAATCCGGTGGTGTTTTTCGCCGCCGTGGTGAGTCTGTTTCCGCTCGCCCTGGGCGCCGACGCGGGCTTGCTGCGCAGCGTCGGCCCGGGCATCGTCTGGGTGGGCGCCCTGCTGGCCTGCCTGCTGTCCCTGGAGGGATTGTTCCGTGCCGATTTCGAGGACGGCAGTCTGGAGCAACTGCTGCTCAGTCCGCACCCGGCCAGCGTCCTGGTGTCGGCAAAGATACTGGCGCACTGGCTGGTGACCGGCGTGCCCTTGTTGCTCATCACGCCCTTGCTGGGCGTGTTGTTAAACTTGCCTCCGCTGGCACAGACGGTACTCTTCGGCGGGCTGCTGCTGGGGACGCCGACCCTGAGTCTGCTCGGCTCGGTCGCGGTGGCTTTGACGCTGGGCTTGCCCCGCGGCGGATTGTTGATCTCGGTGCTGTTGTTGCCGCTGTTCGCGCCAGTGCTGGTATTCGGTGCGGGAGCGGTCGGCAGCGCGCTGCTGGAGATGCCGGTGTTGCCTTACTTCTACATGCTCGGCGCGGAACTCGCGCTTGCCGTCACCCTGGTGCCCCTGGCGACGGCGGCGGCCCTGCGCGCCAGCCTGGGGTCTTGAGATGATCGCATTTTTCAGTCGCTGGGCCTCGCTGCCCGCCTTCTATCGCCGGGCCGGGCGCTGGATCCCCTGGCTGTGGGCGGTGGCGGCCGGTCTCCTGATGGCCGGAACGGTGGGTGGCCTGGTGCTTGCGCCCGTGGACTATCAGCAGGGCGAGGCCTATCGCATCCTGTTCGTGCATGTGCCGAGCGCCTGGATGGCGATGTTCGTCTACATGTTCATGGCCGGCGCGAGCGCTTCTGCGTTCATCTGGCACGTGAAGCTGGCGGAGATCCTGGCGCGGGTGAGCGCGCCGCTGGGCGCCGCCTTCACGGCGCTGGCGTTGGCGACGGGCTCGCTCTGGGGCGCGCGGATGTGGAACACCTGGTGGGTCTGGGATGCACGGCTGACCTCCGTGCTGCTGCTGTTCTTCCTGTATCTGGGCTTCATGGCCCTGCAGGCCGCCATCGAGGACCGGCGCCGCGCGGCCCGTGCCGGCGCCGTGCTGGCCCTGGTCGGGGTGGTGAACATCCCCATCATCCATTACTCGGTGGAGTGGTGGAACACGCTGCATCAGGGTGCGACGGTGTCGAAGTTCGACAATCCATCCATGACCTGGGACATGCTCTGGCCGTTGCTCACCATGGCGCTGGGCTTCATGGTCTACTTCGCGGCGGCGGTGCTGGTGCGGGCGCGCTCGGAGATCCTCGAGCGGGAACGGCATCGGCGCTGGGTGATCGATGAGGTCACGCGATGAGCGCCCTGGCGGCGTTTTTCGCGATGGGCGGTTATGCCCCCTACGTCTGGGGTTCCTATGCGCTCGCCGTGATCATCTTCATCTACAACGCCTGGGCGCCCCTGCGTCGCCACGCGCGCCTGCGCCGCGCAATCCTGGCCGACGGGCGTCGGGCCTCTGCGGCAACCGCTGCGCCGACCCACCGGATTCACGATGAAAACAGCCCGTAAGAACCGCTTGCTGCTGATCCTGACGCTGGTGGCCGGAGTGGGCCTCGCGGCCTTGCTCGTCAGTCTCGCGTTCCGCGAGAACCTGACCTTTTTCTTCACCCCGGCTCAAGTGGCGGCGGGCGAGGTCCGGCCGGGCCAGCCCTTTCGGGTCGGCGGGCTGGTCATTCCCGGCAGCGTCGAGCGCCAGCCCGATGGCGTGACGGTGCGGTTCCGCTTGACCGATACCCGGGCCGAGGTGCCGGTGCAGTACACGGGTGTCCTGCCCGATCTGTTCAAGGAAGGTCAGGGCATCGTCGCGCGCGGCACCCTGGACGGCACGGGTCTGTTCGTGGCCGATCAGGTGCTGGCGAAGCACGACGAGAACTACATGCCGCCCGAGGTCGCCGACGCGCTGAAAGCCCAGGGCGCAATGCCCGACCATGAAATGATGCGGAAGATGCAGCCATGATCGTCGAATGGGGACACTTCGCGCTGGTCGTTGCCTTCGTGCTGGCGCTCGCCCAGAGCGTGCTGCCGCTCTGGGGCGCGGCGCGCAACCGCACCGACTGGATGGCCGTCGCGGTGCCGGCTGCCTGGGGTCAGGGGCTGTTTCTGGCGCTGGCCTATGGCGTGCTGACCTACGCCTTCGTCGTCCACGATTTTTCGGTTCTGTACGTGGCGCAGAACTCCAACAGCACGCTGCCGCTCATCTACCGCATCACCGGGGTCTGGGGCGGCCACGAGGGATCGATCCTGCTCTGGGCGCTCATCCTGTCCGGCTGGACCGTCGCGGTGGCGGCCGGCGCGCGCAGCCTGCCCACCGTTTATGCGGCGCGGGTGATCGGCGTGATGGGCCTCATCAGCGTGGGCTTCCTGGCCTTCACCCTGTTAACCTCCAACCCCTTCGAGCGCGTGTTTCCGGTGCCTGCCGACGGTGCGGATCTCAACCCGTTGCTGCAGGATCCCGGCATGGTGATCCATCCGCCCATGCTCTACATGGGCTATGTCGGCTTCTCGGTCGCCTTTGCATTGGCGGTCGCGGCGCTCCTGGGCGGCCGGCTGGACGCGACCTGGGCGCGCTGGTCGCGCCCCTGGACCACGGCGGCCTGGATGTTCCTCACCGTCGGCATCGCGCTGGGCAGCCACTGGGCCTATTACGAGCTGGGCTGGGGCGGCTGGTGGTTCTGGGATCCGGTCGAAAACGCGTCCTTCATGCCCTGGCTGACCGGCACGGCGCTGATCCATTCCCTCGCGGTCACGGAAAAACGCGACGGCTTCAAGGCCTGGTCGGTGCTGCTGGCGCTGACGACGTTTTCGCTGAGCCTGCTGGGCACCTTCCTGGTGCGTTCGGGCGTGCTCACCTCGGTGCACGCCTTCGCCACCGATCCTGGCCGCGGGCTGTTCATTCTCAGTTTCCTGACCTTGGTGGTGGGCGGATCGCTCGTGCTCTACGCCTGGCGTGCGCCGCGGGTCCGCGCCACCATCCGCTTTGCCCCCCTGTCCCGGGAAAGCCTCCTGCTGGCCAACAACGTGCTCCTGATGGTCGCGGCGGCCGCGGTGCTGCTCGGCACCCTCTACCCCTTGGCCGTCGACGCCCTGGGGCTGGGCAAGCTCTCCGTCGGACCGCCGTATTTCAACACCGTCTTCGTTCCGCTGATGTTGCCCCTGGTCGTCCTGATGGGACTCGGGCCACTGGTCGCGTGGCGGCAGGGCAAAGCCGCGGACCTGACCCGACTCGCCGGGCGCGTCGGTCTGCCGGCGCTCATCGTCGCGGCGGCCTGCCTGGCGATGCTGGGGCTGGGCTGGCAGCGGTATGTGCTGGGGGTCAGCCTGTGGCTCGCCTGCTGGACGCTGGGCCTCTCCGGCTACGGCATCGCCCAGCGGCTCGGGCGGCGCGGTTACGCCCTGCAGGCGTGGCGGCAACTGCCGCGGGGGTTCTACGGCATGCACCTGGCGCATGCCGGCATTGCGCTCTTCATGATCGGAGCGGGCGTGGTCAGCACGCTGGAGGCCGAGCGCGTGGTGCGCCTGGCGCCGGGGGAGACGACGGAACTGGCCGGCTACAGCTTCCGGCTCGACTCGGTCTATCCCGTTACGGGCCCGAACTACACGGCGGATGAGGCCCTGATCGTGGTCTCCCGGCAAGGACGGGAACTGGCGCGGCTGCGGCCGCAGAAGCGGCTGTATACGGTCCGCCAGCAGATGATGACCCAGACCGCTTTCGATGCCGGCATGACGCGCGATCTGTTCGCCGCGCTGGGCGATCGCTTGCCGGACGGCGCCTGGTCGGTGCGGGTGCACTACAAGCCCATGGTGCGGTGGATCTGGCTCGGCACCGCATTGATGGCGCTGGGCGGCCTGTTGGCAGTCACCGACCGGCGTTACCGGCTGGGCGCGGCACGCGCGCGCATCGGCGCAAGTACCCCGGTACAGACGGCATGATGCGCTTCGCCGCCCCCCTGATCGGCTTTCTGGTGCTGGTGGCCCTGCTCTACGTCGGCCTCGGGCTCGATCCGCGCGAGGTGCCCTCGCCGCTGGTGGGCCGTCCTGCGCCCGCCTTCGTGCTGCCGGCACTGGGGGCGGATGCGGGCACGGTCAGCGAACGCGACCTCGCCGGCGCGCCGGTGACGGTGCTCAATGTATGGGCATCCTGGTGCGCCGCCTGCGTCACGGAACATCCCGTGCTCAGCGCCTGGGTCCGGCGCCGCGAGCTGCCGCTGGTCGGGCTCAACTACAAGGACGAGCCGGACGCCGCCAGCGCCTGGCTGGCCCGGTTCGGCAATCCCTTCCACAGGATCGCCATGGACCGCGAGGGCCGGGTGGGGATCGACTGGGGGGTTTACGGGGTGCCCGAGACCTTTCTGGTCGA
>PKCW01000302.1 GCA_002862965.1 Pseudomonadota bacterium | reverse complement strand
GCTCAAGAAGGTCAGGGGGCCGCCAGCAGACGGAGACGAGGCAAGCCGACAGCGAAGCATCCGCGCTTATCAGGGTCAGGGAATGGAGCTCCGACCGGGCAAGAAAAACAGACGAGACGTGTCACGCCGGATTCGAAAAACAAGCCTGAAAGCGCGAGCTGAAGTGTTGGAAGATGGTGGCCAGGGACGGAATCGAACCGCCGACACGGGGATTTTCAGTCCCCTGCTCTACCGACTGAGCTACCTGGCCTGAGTTGCGGACAAGTCGCACGATGCGCCACTCGCCATGCACGGAAGAGGCGCGAATTTACCCGCCGTGTGCCGCCGCGTCAAGCGGCCGCGAGAATCAACCGGCCCGGGCCGGCGGCACATAATCGGGCGGCGCCGCGCTCTGGCCGCCGAAGAAGAACTTCTCCATTTCCTGCTCGAGGAACTTGCGCGCCTTGGGGTCGATCGGGGTCAACCGGTATTCGTTGATCAGCATGGTCTGGTGGCGCAACCAATCCTGCCAGGCCTGCTTGGAAACCGATTCGAAGATGCGCTTGCCCAAATCGCCCGGGTAAGGGGCGAAATCCAGCCCTTCGGCATCCTGCCCGAGTCGGACGCAATGAACCGTGCGTGTCATACCGTATGCTCCCGCTGCCGCGTTCGTGAATCGGATGGCCCTGCGCGCTGCTTCCTTCCGGGCGTCGCCTCCCTGCCGTTGCCGATTCTATACCAGACGCGCCCCCGGCAGACCAAGGTGCGCCGCCGAAGGCACGCTTATCGCCGCAGGCGGTAACCGGTCCGGAAGATCCACGCGATGACACCGATACACAGCGTCAGAAACAAGGCGATCATGGCCAGACTGACGCCGATGTGCACATCCGCGACGCCATAGAAACTCCAGCGGAAGCCGCTGATGAGATAGACCACGGGATTCACCAGTGCGATCTTCTGCCACAAGGGCGGCAGCATGGCGATGGAGTAGAAACTGCCGCCCAGAAAGGCCAGCGGGGTCACGATCATGAGCGGCACGATCTGCAGCTTTTCCCAGCTATCGGCCCAAACGCCGAGGATAAAGCCAAACAGGCTGAAGGTGACCGCGGTCAGCACCAGAAACAGCGCCATCCAGACCGGGTGCGCGATGCTGTAGGGCACGAACACGCGCGCGGTGGCGAGAATCAACAGGCCCAGCAGCACCGACTTGGTCGCCGCTGCGCCGACGTAGCCGGCCAGGATCTCGAGCGCCGAAACCGGGGCGGAGAGCACCTCGTAGATCGTGCCCGACCATTTGGGCATGTAGATCCCGAAGGACGCGTTGCTGATGCTTTCGGACAACAGCGACAGCATGACCAGCCCGGGAATGATGAAGGCGCCGTAGGACACGCCTTCGATCTCGCCCATGCGCGTGCCGATCGCCGCGCCGAACACGACGAAATAGAGCGATGTCGACAGGATGGGCGCCGCGATGCTCTGCAACAGGGTGCGCAGCCAGCGCGCCATTTCGAAGCGGTAGATGGCGCCGACGGCGTGGCGGTTCATGGATGGCCTCGCAGCAGATTGACGAAGATTTCCTCCAGCGAACTCTCCCGCGACTGCAGCCCCTTGAAGTCGATGCCCGCGGCGCCGAGTTCCCGCAGCAGGTCGGCGATGCCGGTCTGATCGCTCGCGGCGTCGTAGGTGTAGATGAGTTCCATGCCGTCGGCCGACAGGTCCAGCGGATGGCTCGCCAGCGCTGCCGGCAGCGCCGGCAGTGCGTGCGACAGTTGCAGCCGGAGCTGGCGCTTGCCCAGCCGGCGCATCAGCACGCTTTTCTCCTCGACCAGGATCAGCCGGCCCGCGCGGATCACGCCGATGCGATCGGCCATCTCCTCGGCTTCCTCGATGTAGTGGGTGGTCAGGATGATGGTCACTCCCTGATCGCGCAGCGCGCGCACCAGCGCCCACATGTCGCGCCGCAGCTCGACGTCGACGCCTGCGGTGGGTTCGTCGAGGAACAGCACTTCCGGTTCATGCGCCAGCGCCTTGGCGATCATCACGCGCCGCTTCATCCCGCCCGAGAGCGTCATGATGCGATCGTTGCGCTTGTCCCACAGCGACAGATCGCGCAGGACCTTTTCCAGATGCGCCGGATCGGGCGGCTTGCCGAACAGGCCGCGGCTGAAGGAAACCGTCGCCCAGACGCTCTCGAAGGCATCGGTGAACAGTTCCTGCGGCACCAGGCCGATACGCCCGCGCGCCGCGCGATAGTCGGCGCGGTTGTCGTGGCCGGCCACCCGCACCGTGCCGGCGCTGGGCATGGCGATGCCGCAGATGATGTTGATGAGCGTCGTCTTGCCGGCCCCGTTCGGGCCCAGGAGGGCGAAGATCTCGCCGCGCGCGATGTCGAGATCGACATCCTCGAGCGCCTGCAGCCCGGACGGGTAGACCTTGTTCAGGGCGCTCACGGAAATGATCGGTAGCACGGGATCTCCTCAAGCGGGGCCGAACGCATCGAGCGGGTGCGCCGCCGGCCCGAACGGCGACGACGCGGGCCATTGTGCCAAAAGATCCAGGACCGGCCTCACCATGCCGCCGGGCGGCGGTGTGCCCGGGAGGTACCACACGCCCGGGCGCTGCGGGACTTCGCCGGCGCCCTCCGGCAACGCCAATTGCCACGGCTGGATACGCAGCCGGCGATGGGTGAGCACATGGCGTATCTCGGGCAAGGCGGCGCAGCGCTCGGGCGGCGTTCCGAACCACTGCGTGCACCAGTCCGCGGGCGCGGCGTCGGGCGGGCCTTCCGGCAGGCACCACATGCCGCCCCAGATGCCGCGCGGTGGGCGCCGTTCCAGCCAGACACGCCCGTCTGCATCTGTCACGGCGAGAAGCTGGAGCGCCACCTCCGGCACCGTGCGCGCGCTCGGGCGGCGCGGGTAATCCTCCGGCTGCCCCGTGCGCGCGGCGCGGCAATCGCTCTGCAGCGGGCAGGCACCGCACCGGGGCCGCCGCGGCGTGCAGCAGGTGGCGCCCAGATCCATCATCGCCTGCGTGTAGGCATCCGTTCCCTGCGCCGGCGTCAGCGCCGTGGCCGTGGCCCAGAGCGCGCGGTCCCGCGCCGTCCCCGGCGGCGCGTCGCAGGCCAGAAAGCGGCCGAGCACCCGCTTCACGTTGCCGTCCAGGATGGTCGCGCGCGCGCCCGTGGACAGCGCGGCAATGGCCGCGGCCGTGGAGCGGCCGACCCCGGGCAGCGCCTGCAGCGTCTCGACGTCCACGGGGAAACGGCCGCCGCCGTGGATCATCACCCACTGCGCGGCGCGGTGCAGATTGCGGCCGCGGGCATAGTAGCCAAGCCCGCTCCAGTGCCGCAGCACCTCGTCGAGGCTGGCCGCAGCGAGGCTCTCGACATCCGGAAAGCGCGCCATGAAGCGCTGGTAGTAGGCAATGACCGTGGCCACCTGGGTCTGTTGGAGCATGATCTCCGAGACCCAGATGCGATAGGGGTCGCGGCTCTGCTGCCAGGGCAGGTCGCGCCGCCCGTTCACCTCGAACCAGGCCAGCACCCGCGCGGCGAACGTCGCGGGGGCCAGCGGCAGATCCGCCGGGCTCACCGGAGGAATTTTTCCAGCCGCTCCTGCAGCTTCTCGGTCGCTTTCTGGCGCAACTCGTCCTCGCGCGCCTTCAGTTTTTCCTCCAGCTTGCCCTTTTCCTTTTCCAGCCGCTCGCGCGCCCTGGCCTCGGCGATGCCCTTGAGATCGGGGCGCACGCCGGGACTGGCCCAGGGACCCTCGATCCGGATCGGAATGGGCTGGTCGACGAGGTCCTCCAGCCAGCGGTCGCCGTGGGCGAGGCCGGTCCCGAGCAGCGTCGCCAGGACGGTGAAATCGAGTTTGCGGCGCTCGGCATCGATCTGGCCCTTGCCGGTGAGGCGCAGCAGCGGCGAGGTCAGCAGCAGATCCTCGGTGCGCCAGAGCGGCCCCTTGAGGGTGAGCTGGCTCCTGATCTCGGTGAATTCGGTGCCGCCTGTGGGCGCCGTGCCCGGATCGATGGCCCGGGCCTGGGCGTAGCCGCGGCGGAGCTGGTTCAGGATGTCGATGCGCTCGATGCGGCCGTTGCGCAGATCGAGGGACAGCACACCGTCGAGGTTGCGCAGCCATAGGGCCGTATCCGCGCCGCGGGTGGTGGCCTTGAGGTCGAGATTGCCCGTGCCGGTGAGGTAGGGCTCGCCTGCGAAGCGGCTCATCAACGGCGCCAGTTGCACGCCCTTGAACGCGGGCTGCAGGCTTACCGTCGGCACCTCGGCGGCGGCATCGATCGTGACGGTGCTCGTCATCTGCCCGCCGAAAAGCCCGGCCCGGAGCGGATTCACGTCCAGGCGTCCGCCCTTGAGCAGCGCGCGGATCTCGGCGTCCTGCAGGGCGATGCGGCTCAAGGTGAGCGCGCCCACCCGCAGCCGCGCATCGAGATCGAAGCGGCGCAACACCTCGACGGGTATCGGTTGCGGCGGGCTGGCGGGTTTCTCCGCGGGCGCCGCTTCCGGCCGCGCCTTGTCGGGCGCCGCCGGGGGCAGATAGCGATCCACGTTCAGCCGATCGATGGCGAGATCGGTCTCGAGCTGCGGCCGGCCGCCCCACCGCAGGGCCGCGCGGCCCTGCATGCGTCCGCCGTCGAGATCGAGCCGCAAGTCGTCCAGCGCGACCGCCTCGGCCGTGCCCTTGAAGGCACTGTTGACGGCGACGCTGCGCAGGGTGTCCGCGGCAGCGGTGGCCGGCGGCTCGATCTTGAGCGCCGCGAGCAGCGGGCGGGGGGCGACATTCGGCGTTTCGATCCGGCCCTCGTAGCGCAGGCCGTTCGCCGTCGTGACCGTCGCCGCGCCCTGGGCGCTGAGCAGTTCCCCGGCGCGCAGCCGCAGCGCCCCGAGCGACCAGCGCTGCGCGCCGAGGTCGCCGTCCACGTCGGCCACCAGTTCGGGCTGCGGCAGTACGCGCCCGCCGCCCAGATGAAGCGCCTCCGCCGCGAGCCGCGCCGCGTCCATGCGGATGCGCCCGCTTCCCCAGTCATAGACGAGCGTCCCGGCCAGCGCGGGGTTGAGCAGCCCCTGCGCCGTGCCGGCCTTGAGCATGCCGATGCCCTTCACCGTCAGCGCGCCGGTTTCCAAGCGCCCGCGCGACCAATTGACCGACACGGGCGCGCCGGCCTCCAGCGCGATGGGCTCGGCATCCTTGGCCAGCCGCAGCCCGGCGGCCTGCAGCGCCACCTGCCCCAGTTGCAGGCGACCCGTGCCCCAGTCCACCAGACCGGCGGTGCGCAGGCCGAGGCTGTCGATGCGCCGCCCGGCCCAGGCGAGGTCCTTGGCCGCGATCTCCACCGTCTCCAGTCGCGCGGTCGAGCGGGCGGGATCGATGGCGCCCTCGCCCACCGTCATCACCAGCGTATCGATCTGCTGATCCGCGGTGCGGTAGGGTCCGAGCTCGAGCTTGAGCGGCCCGATACGTCCCGGCGCATCCGCCTGCTTGCCCTGCCAGACGCCGGCGCCGGTCAGCTTCACCGGCAGGACGGCCTCGCCGAACAGCGAGGCGCTGCGCACCCGGCTTTGCAAGACCAGGTCTTCGACCGCGTAGCGGCCCGCCTCGGGGTCGGCCTGAACCGAGGCCTCGAGGTCCACCTCGGCATCCAGTTCCGCCGCGCCCACCGACAGGTTGAAGCGGGTCTCGACCGGAACGCTGCCGCCCAGACGCACCCGGCCCGTGCTGAAATCCCAATCGGTCAGTGCGTAGCGCGCGCCGCTCTGGCGGTCATCCCACAGCAGGCGACCCTCGCGGATCTCCACGCCGGTGATGTTCAGGCTGTCGGCCGTGAACCGGCCTGCGGAACCATCGGCCGTTTCGGCAGGCGCGGGCGCGGCAGCATCAGGCTGCGCCAGACGCGCCTCGATGTCCTGCCAGTTGCTGCGCCCGTCGGCGGCGCGGGCGAGATTGAGCCGCGGCCCATCCAGCACGATGGTGCCGAATTCCAGCCGGCCGCCCAGTAGCGGCAACAGGCGCAGACGGGCTTCGGCATGGTGCACGGCGAGCATGGGCTCGTCGCCGAAACCCGGCGCATTGGCCAGGCTGGCGCCTTCGATGGTGATGCCGAGCCAGGGAAAGACGCTGAGCCCCAGATCGCCGTCCAGAGTGAGCGCGCGGCCGGTCCGCTCGGCGACCGCGCGGGTGATCTCGTCACGATAGGCATTGGGGTCGATGAGACGAGGCAATGCGATGACCGCAAGGGCGCCGAGCGCCAACAGTCCCGCCAGCGCGATCGCGATCGTCCGCGTCCATCGATTCATCGGTCACCTCGCCGTTACCGGAAAGTCGTGAGACCCCGCGCCCCGCCCGATGTTCACCGGGCAGTCGCCATATCGGGGGCGTCTTGCAGTGTGGCCCTTGCCCGCGGCCGGTGGTCAGCCGGCGGCGCGGGACAGCGTCGCGGGCCATGCGATCTGCTGCTCGAGAATGCGCCGGAACACGTCCGGATCCTTCACGTGCGTCATCTCGCCGGGCCGCGGGAAGTGCAGATCGTGCAGGCGTGAGAGCCAGAAGCGCAGCGCCGCGGCCCGCAGCAGGCTCGACCACGCCGCCTGCTCTGCGGGAAGGAAGGGGCGCTCGCGACCGTAAGCGTCCACCGCCGCCGCCAGACGCTCGGCATCGAGGGCGCCGGACTCCTGCACGCACCAGTCGTTCACCGCAACGGCCAGGTCGAACAACAGCACGTCGTTGCAAGCGTAGTAGAAGTCGATGACACCGGAGATGCGCTCGCCCTGGAACAACACGTTGTCGCGGAACAGATCGCCGTGGATGACGCCGCGCGGCAGGTCGAGCGCGCGCTGCGCGGCCTGATGCGCGAGTTCCTCGGTCAGCAGCCGCCGGCCTGAGTCGTCCAGATAGGGCAGCAGCACCTCGGCCATGCGCTGCCACCACTGCGGCCCGCGGCTGTTGGTCCGCTGGCGGCCGTAGCTCTGGCCCGCCAGATGGAGCCGGCCCAGCATTTCCCCCATGGCCGCACACTGATTGGCGTTGGGCGCCATGGCGCTGCGGCCCGGCAGGCGCTGCACCAGCGCGGCCGGCTTGCCCTTGAGCGCGGTCAGGATGCGTCCGTCGCGGTCGGCCACCGGCGCCGGGCTGGGGATGCCGTGGGCATCCAGATGATCCATCAGGTAGAGGCAGAACGGCAGCTCGCTGACGTGCAGGGTTTCGAAGAGGGTCAGCACCCAGCGGCCGCCGCTGGTGTTGACGAAGTAGTTGGTGTTTTCGATGCCGGCCCGGATGCCCTGGAAATGCTGCAGATCGCCGACGGTGTAGGACTCGAGGAAGGCGACGAGCTCGCCGCGTTCGACCTTGGTGAAAACCGACATGCGACACCGAAAACGGGAGCGGGAAAGGCCAAAGCTTAACGCACGCCGTCGCCGCCGGTGAAGCCGGGGCCCGCGTGCTGGACGGCAGAGCGCACATCCGGTCTATGCTTGGCGCAGCAATCCCCGCGCAGGAACGCCCTCATGCCCTTGTCCGGATTCGACGCAAGCACCTTCACCCAGGCCGAAACCACTTTTCCGATCTACCGCACTGGGACCGGACCTGGGGTGGTGATCATCCACGAGATCCCCGGCATCACCCCGCAGGTTGCGCGTTTCGCCCGCCGCGTCGCCGACGCCGGCTTCACGGTCGTGCTGCCCGAGCTGTTCGGCACCGCCGGACGCCGGCTGTCGGTCGGCTATCTCGCCGATTCGATGGTGCGGGTCTGCGTGCGGCGCGAGTTTCACGTGCTGGCCCGCAACGGCACCAGCCCCATCGTCGAGCCGCTGAAAGCACTTTGCCGCGCACTGCATGCCGAGCTCGGCGGCCCCGGCGTCGGCGCGCTGGGCATGTGCCTGACCGGCAACTTCGCCCTGGCCATGATGGTCGACCCCGTGGTGGCCGCGCCGGTGCTGAGCCAGCCGTCGCTGCCCTTCGGCATCACGGCCTCGCACCGCGAGGCGCTGCACATCAGTCCAGAGGATCTGCGCTGCGTGAAGGAGCGGGTGGACCATGGCGCACGCGTGCTGGGGCTGCGCTTCACGCACGACATGGCCTGCCCAAAGGCGCGTTTCGATCATCTGCGCCGGGAACTGGGCGAGGGTTTCGAGGCCATCGAGATCGATTCGGGCCCCGGCAATACGCATGGCATCCCGCGTTACGCGCACTCGGTGCTGACCAATGACCTGGTGGACCGGGACGGACATCCGACCCGTGCGGCGCTGGACCGGGTGCTGGGTTTTTTCGCCGAACGGCTGAAAACGCCATGACCGATCCGACGGACAACGCACGGCCCTCTTCTTCCGCGCCCGAGGCCCCCCCGGCACGCGGCAATCTCTGGCGCAATCTGCCGGCGGCAGGCGGCGCGGAGGACATCGCCGTCCTGCTGCGCCGGCCGGGCGTGCGCATCGAGCGCATCGTCAGCCTGGCCCATGTCAGTCCACCCGGCTTCTGGTACGACCAGGACGAGGACGAGTTCGTGCTGCTGGTCAGCGGCGCCGCCACGCTCGGCATCCGCGACGGTACT
>PKCW01000094.1 GCA_002862965.1 Pseudomonadota bacterium | reverse complement strand
GAAATCGACGGCGAAGAACCCTGCGTCGCCCGTGGGGTGGAAGGACAGCGACTGGAAGGCGTAAGTGCCGGGCTGTCGAGTGCGCGCAATGCGCCACAGGCCTGGGATCTGCGCTGCGCCATCCGCGAGGGACTCATCGTCTATTTGCAGCGCGAACATCCCGAAGCGCTGCCGCGGCTGCGCGCCGAGATCGATAGCCAGCCAAGGACAGGGGCAGTGAGCGGCGAGGCGCAAACCGACCGCGCAGCGCGCGGATGAGACCTCCAGGCGCGCTGCCGGCGCCTAGGCCCGAGCGCCCGACGGCGCCTCGGCCGGTGCCCTGCAATCGGGCTCCGGGGGCGCGGAACGATCCGCCTCCGCGCCGAGCGTGATCCGCGGCACCCGGGGCGTGATCCGGCAGAGCAACTCGTAACCGATGGTTCCGATCGATGCCGCCAGCGCCTCGACGGAGGGACCACCCGCGCCCCACAGCACGACCGGGCTGCCCACGCCGTCTGCGGCGTCCGGTCCCAGATCGACCGTCAACAGATCCATCGATACGCGGCCCACCAAGGGCACGGGACGACCATTGACCCATACCGGCGTGCCGCTCGGCAGCGTACGGGGATAACCGTCTCCGTAGCCGGCAGCCACCACACCCAGGCGCGTCGCGCGTGGCGTGCGCCAGGTGCCGCCATAGCCGACCGCATCCCCGGCATCCAAGGCTTTGACGGCAATGAGCTCCGAGCAGAGCGACATCACTGGCCGCAAGCCGCAGTCGGCGCCCTCCTCGCCCGCAAACGGCGACACCCCGTAGAGCATGACGCCGGGCCGCACCCAGTCGGCGTGCGTCCGAGGCCACGCGAGGATGCCTGCGGAGTTGGCGATATTGCGTGGCGCACCGGAACCTGCGCTCGCGATCGCGAACAGCGCCAGCTGGTGATCCGTCTCGGGGCACTCGCCGCGCCGGGCGTGCGCCAGATGCGTCATCCAGCCCACCGGCGGCGCCACCGCCGGGCAGTCCGTGAGCCGTTGCCACAGCGCGCCGGCTGCGTGGACATCCACGCCGAGCCGCCCCATTCCGGTATCGACCTTGAGCCAGATGCGCACGCGACCCGGCAGGGAGGTCCGCTCGAGCAGATCGACCTGAAGGGCATCGTGCACGATCAGGTCCAGACCGAGCTGCGCTGCCAGTTGCAAGCCATCGGTGTCGAAGATGCCTTCGAGCACCGCAATCGGCGTCCGGATTCCGCCGGCGCGCAGCCGCAGGGCTTCATCGAGCCGTGCCACGGCCAGCGCCTCGACCTCGGCCGCCAGGCTCTGCGCCACGACGAGCGCACCGTGACCGTAGGCGTCGGCCTTGACCACCGCCATCACCCGGCCCCCGGGGGTATGGCGCCGCACCACGGCCAGGTTGTGCTTCAGGGCGGCGAGATCGACATGAATCCGGGGAATGCCGCGCGCAAGGCCGGTCACGCGTATCCCCCGCCAAAGTCGTCGGAGGCGAAGTTCTCGAAGCGCGTGAACTGGCCGAGAAAGGTCAGGCGCACCATCCCCGTCGGGCCGTTGCGCTGCTTGGCGATGATGATCTCGGCGCTGCCCTTGTCGGGGCTTTCGGGGTTATAGACCTCGTCGCGGTAGATGAAGATGATGAGGTCGGCATCCTGCTCGATCCCGCCCGATTCGCGCAGATCCGACATCACCGGGCGCTTGTTGGGGCGCTGCTCGAGGTTGCGGTTGAGCTGGGAGAGCGCGATCACCGGGACGCTGAGTTCCTTGGCCAGCGCCTTCAGGCTGCGCGAGATCTCGGCGATTTCAGAGGCGCGGGTTTCCTGATTGCCCGGGATCTGCATCAGTTGGAGATAGTCCACCACGATCAGGCCCAGGCCGTGCTCGCGTTTGAGACGTCGCGCGCGGGCGCGGATCTCGGTGGGCGAGAGCGCCGGCGAATCGTCGATGAACATGGGCGCCTCGGCGATCAGGGTCGCCGCCGAGGTGATGCGCGGCCAGTCGGTATCGGCGAGGCGGCCCGTGCGCACCCGGCTCTGGTCGATGCGGCCCAGCGAGGAGATCATGCGCATGGCCAGTTGCTGACCGGGCATTTCCATGCTGAAGATCGCCGTCGGCACCTTGTCGCGGATCGCGGCGTGTTCCGCCAGATTCATGGCAAAGCTGGTCTTGCCCATCGATGGCCGACCGGCGATGACCACCAGGTCTCCCGCCTGCAGGCCGGCGGTCTTTTCATCGAAGTCGACGAGGCCGGTGGACAGGCCGGTGATCGGATTGTCGGACTGGAACAGCGTGTCGATCTTGTCCAGGGTCTCGGCCAGCAGCCGCCGGATGGGAACGAAGCCCTGCTTGTGCCGGAGACCCGCTTCGGCAATCTGGAAGACTTGCCGCTCGGCCGCGTCGATGAGTTCGGGCACTTCACGGCCCTGCGGCTCGTAGCCGCTTTGCGCGATGTCGGTACCGACGCGGATCAACTGGCGCAGCACGCTGCGGCCCCGCACGATCGCCGCGTAGGCGCCGACATTGGCCGCGCTGGGGGTATCGCGCGCCAACGTCCCTAGATAGGCCAGGCCGCCGACGCCATCGAGGGCGGCGTCGCGCTGCAGCCACTCGGACACCGTGACGACATCCCGTGGTTGCGCTGCTTCGGCAAGATGCGCCAACGCCCGGAAGATCAGCCGGTGCGCGGAGAAATAGAAATCGTCCTCCGTGACCTGGTCGGCGACGACTTCCCAACTCGCCTCATCGAGCATGAGGCCGCCCAGCAGCGACTGCTCAGCCTCCCGGGAATGCGGCGGCACGCGCATGGCGGCGAGATCGCCCGATTGGCTCGACCCTGCCGGTTGGCGTCGCTCGCTCATGCCTGGCCTTCCCGGGCCGCCCTGTGCCGGGCGACGGACTCGCGTAAAGGAATTACTCCTCGCCGACCACCACCATGTGGATCACGGCATCGACTTCCGAATGCAGATGCACGGCGACGTCATACTCGCCGGTCATGCGAATCGGGCCGTCGGGCAGGCGCACCTCGCGGCGTTCGACCGGATGGCCCGACGCGCTCAGGGCTTCGGCCACATCCGCATTGCCGATCGACCCGTAGAGCTTGCCCTCGCTGGACGCCTTGGCCCGCAAGGTGACCGTCACGCTTTCCAGTTCGGTCTTGCGACCCTGGGCGTGGGCAAAGTTCTCGGCCGCGTGGCGCTCCAGTTCGGCGCGCCGGCTTTCGAACTCGGCGATCCGGGCCGGCGTTGCCGGCACAGCCTTTCCAAATGGAATCAGATAGTTGCGGGCATACCCGGGGCGCACGGAAGCGCGATCGCCCAAACCGCCCAAATTCTCGACTTTCTGCAGCAAAATCACGTCCATCTCAACATCCCGATACGTCAAACCATCATTCAGACTTGCGGGCGCGACCCCGGAAATCCATCCAACTGTCCAGCAGGGAAATCCCCGCCAAAATCATTGCCAAATGCGGCATCACCAGCAAGGCAGCATACAGCAGCCCGAGATAGAGGCGCCCCGCCGATCGATCGCGAAGCAGCCCATGCAGCAACCCCAAGGCCGGCAGGCACAGGACCACCGTCAACGGCACCAGAAGATTGACGGCTGCATCGGATCGCCAGAGGGCACCCGCAGCGCAGACGAGCGCGACGGCGGTCCAGCCGCGGGGCAGTCGCCACGCCTGAAACTCGGCGCCGAATGCACCGGCCCGATAGAGGCGCGACTGCAACCAGCGTCCCATCACCAGGCTGACCGCCAGGCCCATCACCCACACCGCCGCGAACGCACCCGGCAGGTAAGGCGCCACCCCCTGCAGGATGGTGCTCAGGTTCTGCTCCGTGCCGGGCCCGTCCTCGACCATCCGGCCCATCTGAGTGGCGAGCACTCCCTCGACACGCTGCTGCCACCAGTGGGCCGGATCGTCATGCAGCGCGTAGAAGGCGACCACCGCCACCAGTCCCAGTACCGCCACCATGCTCAAGGCCGACGGCAGGCTCGCCCGCTGCCACACGCGCCCGCCCAGGGCCACCAACGGCACCCACAACAGGGACGCCAAGGCCATCGCGGACACTGGCGAGGCCATCAGCGCCGCACCAGCGGCCCCCTGCAGCAACAGGCAGGCCACGACCACCTGAACCGCCTTCGACGGGCCCAGCTGCATGGCGATCAGCGCCAGCAGCGCACCGGACAGGTACATCAGCGGGAACAGCACCCACGCCCCGACGCCCAGCAGGCTGACCACCAGAACCGCCGGCCAGAACCCGGACATCGCGTAGCGGGCCAGCGTCTGCATGCGCCTTACCCCGGCAGTGCGCTCAGTGCTGGTCGGTGTAGGGCAGCAGCGCCAGGAAACGCGCGCGCTTCACCGCCTTGGCCAACTGCCGCTGGTAGCGGGCGCTGGTGCCGGTGATGCGGCTGGGCACGATCTTGCCGGTTTCCGCGATGAACGCCTTGAGGGTCACGAGATCCTTGTAGTCGATCTCGGTGATGCCTTCGGCGGTGAACTTGCAATACTTGCGACGGCGAAAATTACGCGACATGAAACTCTCCTCGAAACGGTCGGCGAGCAAGGTGCGGATCCGCGACCCCGCGCTCTGGGCGAACCTCAGTCGTTCGCGCCTTCATCGTCCTCGTCCCCATCCCCGTCCACGATGGCGGGTTCCCGGGCTGCGCTGCGCGAACGGCCGTCGTCGCTGCGCTCCTCATCACGGGACTTGAGCAAGGGCGAGGGGGCCGTATCGGCGCTGGGACGGACCATGATCAGATTGCGCAGCACGGCGTCGTTGAACCGGAACGCGCTCTTGATCTCGCCCAGCGCGGTCGGGCCGCACTCCACGTTCATCAGCACATAGTGCGCCTTGTAGACCTTTTCGATGGGATAGGCCAACTGGCGACGGCCCCAATCCTCAAGCCGGTGCACCCGGCCGCCGTCCGCCTCGATCACGGAACGATAGCGCTCGCACATGGCTGGCACCTGATCGCTCTGATCGGGGTGGACGAGGAACACGATTTCATAGTGACGCATGGACACTCCTTACGGATGAAAGCCTCCCGATCGATCGGTGAGGCAAGGAGAATCGCCGAACCGGCGACAAAAGAGGGAGAATGCTACCGTAACGGCGCGCTGCGATCAACGCGCACTCGAGCGGCCGACGCAACGTTCACTTCTGGCAGTCGGGACAGAAATAGCTGGACCGCTGTCCCTGGCGCAAATGACGGACCGGCGCGGCGCATGCGCGGCAGGGCTGCGATGCCCGACCATACACCCGAAGCTGCTGCGCGAAGTAGCCCGGCCGGCCGTCGCCGCCCACGAAGTCACGCAAGGTCGTGCCGCCCGCGGCGATAGCCTCTTCCAGCACCTGCCGGACCGCAGCGACCAGCCGCTCGTAACGCGGATGGGCAATGCGTCCGCTGGCGCGCGCCGGATGGATACCGGCCAGAAACAGGGCTTCACTGGCGTAGATGTTGCCGACGCCGACGACGACGCGTGCATCCATCAGCGTGGTCTTGATCGCCGCGCGACGGTGGGCCGTCAGTCGTTTGAGATACTCGGCACTGAACGCCTCCGAGAAGGGTTCAGGGCCCAGATCCCGGAGCAGCGGGTGGTGTTCTGCAGGCGCCTCGGTCCAAAGAACGGACCCGAAGCGCCGTGGATCGTTCAGGCGCAGACTGAGGTCGTTGTCGAACTGCCAGATCACGTGATCATGCCGGCGTAACGGCTCGGCGGCGGATATCAGCCGCAGGCTGCCGGACATGCCCAGATGAACCAGCATCGTGCCGTGCTCGAACCGCACCAGGAGATACTTCCCGCGCCGCTCGATGCCGCGGACGACCTGTCCCGTCACCCGCGCCGGCAACTCGGCAGGTATCGGCCAACGCAAGGCCCACTGCCGGACGTCGACGGCGAGGACCTGACGCCCGCTGACGCCGGGGGCGATGCCCCGGCGTGTGGTTTCGACTTCCGGCAACTCGGGCATGCAGCCTTTCCCGCATCGAAAAAGCCCGCATCACGCGGGCTTTCGGTCAGGCATCAAGCCTTTCGCAAAGACAACCCAGAGGCTGCCTTTACTTGATCTTGGCTTCCTTGTACATCACGTGCTGACGGACGACGGGATCGAATTTTCTGATCTCCATCTTTTCCGGCTTGGTGCGCTTGTTCTTGGTCGTGGTGTAGAAGTGACCGGTGCCTGCCGTCGAAACCAGTTTGATCTTGTCACGCATGACTCAGTCCCTCAGACTCGTTCGCCGCGCTTGCGGATGTCGGCCAGAACGGCATCGATGCCCAGCTTGTCGATGATCCGGATGCCCTTGGTGGAGACCCGCAGCCGCACGAAACGCTGCTCGGCATCGACCCAGAAGCGCTGCTCATGCAGATTGGGCAAAAACCGGCGCTTGGTCCTGTTGTTGGCGTGGGACACGTTGTTTCCCGTGATCGGGCGCTTCCCGGTAACCTGGCAAACTCGCGACATGGCGTCGAATCCTCAATCGGTCGAAAACTGTGCACGCCGACCCAGCAGTCGAAAACGCGCGTTGAACGTTGAATAAAGTCGAGCTTTTTATCACGGCCGGGGGCTTTTCCGCAAGCCGCGCCGGCCACCGCGCCCCTGCCGCCGACCGCGATTCAGCCGCCGCCCGCCGGCTCGATCCACAGATCCTTGGTGTAGTGCTGGTTCATGATGTTGGGCCGATAGCCCTTCACCCACGGCTTGATCAGCGTCTTGCTGACATAAAAGAACAGCGGCATCACCGGATCGTCGGCGAGCATCGTGACCTCGGCGTCGTGCATCAGGGCGTCGCGCTCAGGCCCGCCGGGCAAGGCGCTGATGCGGGCGAGCAAGGCGTCATAGGCCGGATTGGCGTAGCCCGAATCGTTGATGCCGTGCCGGGAGTGCAGCAGTTCGAGGAAGGTGTAAGGGTCGGCGTAGTCCCCGATCCAGCCGCTGCGAAACACCTGCGTGACCTGTTTCTGCTTGCGGTTCTGCAAAAAGACCTTCCATTCCTCGTTGAACAGCGTCGTCTCCACCCCCAGCACCTGCTTCCACATCTGCGCGACGGCGACCGCGATCTTGCGGTTGTCCTCCTGGGTGTTGTAGCGGATCTCGACTTTCAGCGGATGCTCTGCCGAGTAGCCCGCCTCGGCATAGAGCCGCTTTGCCTCGGCGAAGCGGGCTTCTCGGGTCCAGAGCGCATGATCCGGCGTGGCCTGCTCATAGCCGGGCAGGCCGGGCGGTACCCAGCCGTAGGCCGGGATCTCCCCGCCGCGGGTGATCTTCTCGGTCAGGATCTCCCGGTCGACGGCCAGGGTCAGCGCCCGCCGCAAGGCCGGCGCGTCCTTGAACGGCGTGCGGGTGAGATTCAAACCGTAGAAATACACCCCGAGATAGGGATGGATGTGCAATTCCTCGCCCAGATTGGCCTTGGCCCAGGCGAAATCGGCCGTGGGCACGCTGCCCCAGTCCACCTCGCCGGCGCGGTAGCGCTTGAACTCGCTGGAGGCATCCTCGATGGCCGAATAGCGCACCTTGTCGATGCGGGTGTGGGCGTTGTCCCAATAGTGGGGATTGCGACTCAGGGTGATGTGGGACTGCACCACCGCCTCGCTGAGCTGATAGGCGCCGTTGCTCACCAGATTGCCCGGCCGCGTGAAACGCTCACCAAACTCGGCCAGCGAGGGGCGATGGATCGGATAGGTGGTCGAATGGGTGAGCAGGCTCAGGAAATACGGCGTGGGCGCCTTCAGCCGGATTTCCAGCGTGTGTGCGTCCAGCGCGTGTATGCCCAGCGTCTCGGGTTTGGCCTGCCCGGCCAGGATGGCCTCGGCCTCTGCGATCGGCGCGAGGATCATGCCGTAGTTCGAGCCGGTGGCCGGGTCGACGGTGCGGCGCATGCCGGCGACGAAATCCTCCGCCACCACGGCGTCGCCGTTGGACCAGCGCGCGGTCGGCCGCAGATGGAACACGTAGCGCAGCCCGTCCGCGCTGATCTCCCAGCGCTCCGCCACACCCGGCCGCGGCCCCTCGGCGCCCGTCAGCACCAGCCCCTCGTAGAGGTCGCGCAGGATGTTGGCCGACGAGACATCCTCGGCGCGATGCGGATCGAGCGTCTGCGGCTCGGTGCCGTTGGCCTTGCGCAGCACGGTGAGTCCGTTGTCGATCGACGGACCCTGATGCCGGGAGGAATCGGCCGAATCCGAACAGCCGGCCAGGGTGAGCAGCGCCAGGGCCCATGCGGCGAACATCGGCAGGTGCCGGACGGTGACAAGCTTCATGCGGCGCTGCGCCTCAGATGGATGAGCAAAAGGGAGATCGCCGCCGGCGTGATGCCCGCCAGGCGCGCGGCCTGACCCAGCGTGGCGGGCCGCCCGGCTTCCAGCTTCTGGCGCACCTCGTGCGACAGGCCGGCGACGCGCCCGTAGTCGAAGGTCGGCGGCAGCGCGGTTTCCTCATGCAGGCGCTGGCGCTCGATGTCGCGCGTCTGGCGCTCGATGTAGCCGGCGTATTTCGCCTGCACTTCGACCTGTTCCGCCACGGCCGGGTCTGCCACCGGATCGCCGATGATCGAAGCCAGCGCGCCGTAATCCACCTCGGGTCGACGCAGCAGGTCGAGGGCGCGCTGCTCGCG
>PKCW01000093.1 GCA_002862965.1 Pseudomonadota bacterium | reverse complement strand
AAGGCGTCGAACAACGGGCGCAGATAGGGATCGACCTTCTGCGCCATGTCACCGGGCAGAAACCCCAGCCGCTCGCCGGCTTCGACCGCCGGCCGCACCAGCACGATGCGCCGCACCTGCCCCCGCTCGAGGGCTTCCACGGCCGCTGCGACGGCGAGATAGGTCTTGCCCGTGCCCGCCGGGCCGATGCCGAAGTTGATGTCGTGCGTGAGGATGGCGCGCAGGTAATGCTGCTGGTTGGGCCCGTGGCCGCGCACCAGGCCGCGCCGGGTCCGGATGGCGATCGGCTCCTCCCCGGGCGCCGCAGGGGATTCCGCCAGCCCCGCCTCCTGCAGCAACACGTGCACCTGCTCCGGCCGCAGGGCTTCGTCGCGTGCCAGTCGGTACATTTCCTCCAGCAGCGATGCGGTGCGCGCGACGGGCCGGGTCTCGCCGAGAATCTGAAAGTGATTGCCGCGATTGCGGATCTCGACCCCGAGGCGGCTTTCGATCTGGCGCAGGTTCTCGTCGAAGCGACCGCAGATGCGGGCCAGACGGGCATTGTCGTCGGGTTCGAGCGTGAGCTCGCGGACGTCCTGCACCGGCACACCGGCTTCAGGCATGCGCGGTGACCTCCGCCGCGATCACCTCGCCGCGCAGGGAATTGGATTTCAGCGCGGCGATGCGCACGGGGACCATGCGGCCCACCCAGTCTTCCGGGCCGGCGAAGTTGACCCAGCGGTTGCAATCGATGCGGCCGGTGAGTTCCAGGGGATTCTTGACCGACGGGCCTTCCACCAGGACCTGCTGCGTGGTGCCGAGCAGTCCTTCGCAATAGCGCCGGCCATGGGCCTGGATCGCCGCCTGCAGCCGCGCCAGCCGCGCCTCTTTTTCCACCAGCGGCGTCTCGTCGGGCAATGCGGCGGCCGGTGTGCCCGGTCGCGCGCTGTAGATGAAGCTGAACGCCTGGTCGAAGCCAACGGCATCGATCAGCCTCAGGCTGGCCGCGAAATCGGCCTCGGTTTCCCCGGGAAATCCCACGATGAAGTCCGTCGAGAGCGAGATGCCCGGCCGCACCTCGCGCAACCGCCGCAGCCTCGCCTTGTACTCCAGCACGGTGTAGCCGCGCTTCATGGCCGCGAGGATGCGATCCGAGCCGCTCTGCACCGGCAGGTGCAGGTAGTCGGCGAGCTTGTCGATCTCGGCATAGGCGTCGATGAGGGGGTCGCTGAACTCGAGCGGATGGGAGGTGGTGAAGCGGATGCGTGCGAGATCGTCGATCTCGGCCAGATAGCGGATCAGCCGCGCCAGATCGGCCGTCTCGCTGCCGCCCATGGCGCCGCGATAGGCGTTCACGTTCTGCCCGAGCAGGGTGATTTCGCGCACGCCCTGATCGGCCAGCGCCAGGCATTCGGCCAGCACGTCATCGAACGGCCGGCTGACTTCCTGCCCGCGCGTGTAGGGCACCACACAGAAACTGCAGAACTTGCTGCAGCCTTCCATGATCGACACGAACGCCACCGGCCCCCGGGCCTGCGGTTCGGGCAGGCGGTCGAATTTCTCGATCTCGGGGAAGGACACATCCACCCGCGCCGTGCGCTCGCGCCGGACCCCATCGATCATCTCCGGCAGACGATGGATGGTCTGCGGACCGAACACCAGATCGACGTAAGGCGCCCGGCGCAGCAGGCTTTCGCCCTCCTGGCTCGCCACGCAGCCGCCGACACCGATCAGCAAGTCGGGACGCGCCTGCTTCCATTCCCGCCAGCGACCCAGTTGCGAGAAGACCTTCTCCTGCGCCTTCTCCCGCACGCTGCAGGTGTTGAGCAGCAGGACGTCGGCTTCCTCGGGGCGATCCGTGGGCACGAGCCCGTGCGATGCGGCCAGCAGGTCCGCCATGCGCGCCGAATCGTAGCTGTTCATCTGACAGCCCCAAGTCTGGATATAGAGTTTGCCCATGGCCTGCCTGATTCGATCCCCTGCATCAAACGGCGCATTTTACACCGAAGCGCCCTCGTCCAGCCGCGCCATCAGCTCCAGCACTTCCGCAGTCTTGCCTTGCATCAGCGCCGCATCGCCGCGCGATTCCACATTGAGCCGCACCACGGGCTCGGTGTTGGAAGGCCGCACGTTGAAGCGCCAGTCGCCGAAATCCAGGCCCAGGCCATCGGTACGGTCCACCGCCCGGGCCTGTGCGGCATAGTGCCGTTCCACACCGGCCAGCACCTCGGCCGGATGTTGCAGGGTGCGGTTGATCTCGCCGCTGGCCGGGTAACGCGCCATGCGCTCGCCCACCAGATCGGCCAGACTGCGGCCGGTCTTGCAGAGCATCTCGGCCACCAGCAGCCAGGGCACCATGCCGCTGTCGCAGTAGGCGAAATCGCGGAAGTAATGATGCGCGCTCATCTCGCCCCCGTAGACGGCGTCTTCCTTGCGCATGCGGGCCTTGATGAATGCGTGGCCGGCCTTGCTCAGCACCGGCACACCGCCGGCCGCCTCGACCATTTCCACCGTATTCCAGACCATGCGCGGATCGTAGACGATGCGGGCGCCGGGGTTCTTTTCGGCAAAGGCGCGCCCCAGCAGGCCGACGATGTAATAGCCCTCGATGAAGCCCCCCGCGCCGTCGAACAGGAAGCAGCGATCGAAGTCGCCGTCCCAGGCGATCCCCAGGTCGGCCTGGTGCTCACGCACGGCGCGCGCCGTGACCGCCTGGTTTTCCGGCAGGATGGGGTTGGGCACGCCGTTCGGAAAGCGGCCGTCCGGTTCGTGATTGAGCCGGATCACCTCGAACGGCAGATGGGCCGCCAAGGCGTCGAAAACCGGGCCGGCACAGCCATTGCCCGCGTTGACCACGAGCCGCAGGGGCTTGAGCGCGGCGCGATCGATGAAGCGCAGCAGATGCTCGACGTAGGCCGCGCGAACCGCCAGCGGCCGGGTCGTTCCCGGAGTCGCGGCGGCCACGAAGCGGTCGGCCTCGGCCAGTGCCTGGATTTCCGGCAGCCCGCTGTCCCCGCTCAGGGGTCGCGCGTCTTCCCGCACGAACTTGAGGCCGTTGTAGTCGGGCGGATTGTGGCTGGCGGTAACCATGATGCCGCCGTCCAGCTTTTCGTGGAAGGTCGCGAAATAGACCTCCTCGGTGCCGCACAGCCCGATGTCGTAACAGTCGACGCCCTGCGCCATCAGCCCGTCCATGAGCGCCTGGGCGAGCGCCGGACTGGAGAGGCGCATGTCCTGGCCCACCGCCACGCGGCGCGGCTTGACGTAGTCGGCATAGGCGCGGCCGATGCGATAGGCGATCGCCTCGTTGAGCTGATCGGGCATCCGCCCACGCACGTCGTAGGCCTTGAAACAGGTGAGCGGTGCTGTCACGTCGATTCCTCGCCGGCTGGGGTAGAAGCGGTCTCGTCGCGACGGCCGTAGCGGTCCTCGTAACGGACGATATCGTCCTCGCCCAGATAGCTCCCGGTCTGCACCTCGATCAGGTCGAGCGGGATCTTGCCAGGATTTTCCAGGCGATGGGCGGTGCCGAGCGGGATGTAGGTCGATTCATCCTCGCCCAGCAAAAAGCTGTCCTCGCCGCGCACCACGCGCGCGGTTCCCTTGACCACGATCCAGTGCTCGGCGCGATGATGGTGCATCTGCAGCGACAGCGTGGCGCCCGGATGGACGCGGATGTGCTTGACCTGGAAACGTTCCCCGCTGCCGATGCCTTCATACCAGCCCCAGGGACGGTAGACGCGCCGGTGCGCCAGCGCCTCATCGCGCCGCGCCGCCTTCAGCCGGGCCACGATGGCCTTCACATCCTGAGCCTGGCTCTTGTGCGCCACCAGCACGGCATCGGCCGTCTCCACGATCACGTGGTCGCTGACCCCGACCACCGCCACCAGCCGGCTCTCGGCCCGCACATAGCTGCCGGTGACGTTCTGCAGCAGGACGTCCCCCAGCACGACGTTCCCGGCGACATCCGTGGTGCCCGCCGCCTGCAGCGCCGCCCAGGAACCGACATCGCTCCAGCCGGCATCGAGCGGAACGACGACCGCCCGGTCGGTCCTTTCCATCACGGCATAGTCCAGCGAGTCCTCGCGGCAGGCGAGGAAGGGCGCCGCATCCAGTCGCGTGAAGTCGAGATCGCGTCGCGCTCCGGCCAGGGCGGCGCGAGCGGCGTCCAGAATATCCGGCGCATGTTGCGCCAATGCGTCGATCACGCTCCGGGCCTGAAACAGGAACATGCCGCTGTTCCAGAAATGGCCGCCCTGGCGCACATAGGCCTCGGCGCGCTCGAGATCGGGCTTCTCGACGAATGCGGCGACCGGCCGCCAGCCCACGTCGGCATCGACCCCGGCCTCCCCGGCACGGATGTAGCCATAGCCGGTTTCGGGCGCCGTGGGCACGATGCCGAAGGTGACCAGGTGACCCTGCTGTGCGGCGGCGCGTGCCGGCCCGAGCGCGTCACGGAAACGCTCGGGATCGAGAATGAGGTGATCCGCCGGCAGGACCAGCAGCAGCGCCTCGGGGTCGCGCCCGGCCACGTCGAGCGCCGCGATCGCGACGGCCGGGGCGGTGTTGCGGCCGGCCGGCTCGAGCAGGATGTTCGCCGGCTCGCGACCGATCTGACGCAACTGTTCGGCGACCAGAAAGCGGTGCTGCTCATTGCAGACGATCAGGGGGGCGGCGAGTTCCGGAACGCCGTTCAGACGCAGCAGCGTCTCCTGCAGCAGCGTCTGCTCCGAGCACAGGGGCAGGCACTGCTTGGGCAACTGCTCGCGCGAGAGCGGCCACAGCCGGGTCCCCGACCCACCCGAGAGCACGATCGGCACCATCCGCATGAGCGCTTGTCGAGGGGAAGGCGTCGACAGCGCAGGGGCAGGATTCATAGGGCGATGCTCCGACAAGGTCAACGGACGCTCAAGCCAAACTGTCGGCGCAGCAGCCGGTCGCGCCAGGCCACCGGCAACCGGGCCAGCAGCGGCATGAGCCCGCTGCCGTTGCCGATGCGCACCACGGGTCGGGGACGAGGCGCCGTTGCCGCCCGATAGGCACGCGCCGCAAAGCGCTCGGCCGGGGTGGCGCGGCGCTGCGAGGCCCGCGCCCGGCCATAGATCGCCGCGCGGCAAAAATCATAGCGCGAATCGGCCCGCAGCACGCGGTCGACCGCCTCGCTCGCGTGCTCGCCGAAACGCGAGCGGATCGCTCCCGGCTGGATGGTGACCACATGGATGCCGAAGGGGCCGAGTTCCATGCGCAGCGCATCCGACAGGCTGTGCAGCGCCGCTTTCGTCGCGCAATACGCGCCGGCGAACGGCGTGGTGAGCACGCCCGACACACTGCCGATGTTGACGATGCGCGCGCCGTCGCTCATCCGCGGCACGGCGTCCCGCGCCATCTGCACGGGGGCGAAGACATTGGTCGCGAACTGGCGCTCGAGTTCGCCGTCCGGCATCTCGGCCACCGGACCCATGGCGCCATAGCCCGCGTTGTTGATCAGAATGTCGAGATGATCGGCCTGTGCATCGAAGGCGGACCAGAAGGCGGTGCGGCTCGCCGCGTCGGTCAGCTCCAGCGGCAGCGCGGTGAGGCCCAGATCCGCCAGGCGAGCCACGTCCGCGGGCCGCCGGGCCGTCGCGATGACCCGGTGGCCATGTCGCTGGAACGCCTGCGCCAGGGCGAGCCCGATCCCGCTGGAACAACCGGTGATGACCACCACGAGCGGATAACGCAACGTCATCGATTCCTACCCTCCCTGGGCTTCAAGGGCCGGCGCGTCCAGCGCCGGCGCGGCTGAAAGCAACGGTCGCAGATAGCGGCCGGTATGTGAGGCGGCCACCTCGGCCACGGCCTCCGGCGTTCCCGCCGCGATCAGCTCGCCGCCACCGTTGCCGCCCTCCGGCCCCATGTCCAGCAGCCAGTCGGCGGTCTTGATGACGTCGAGGTTGTGCTCGATCACGATCACCGTGTTGCCGTGCGCGCACAGTCGCTGCAGCACGACCAGCAGTTGCTCGATGTCGTAGAAGTGTAGTCCGGTGGTCGGCTCATCCAGAACGTAGAGCGTGCGGCCCGTATCGCGTTTGGACAGCTCGCGCGCGAGCTTCACCCGCTGCGCTTCGCCGCCCGACAAGGTCGTCGCGCTCTGCCCGAGGCGGACATAGCCCAGCCCGACGTCCATGAGGGTTTGGAGCTTGCGGGCGATGGTCGGCACCGGCGCGAAAAAGGCCAGCGCGTCCTCCACGGTCAGCTCCAGCACCTCGTGGATGTTGCGGCCCTTGTAGGCGACCTCGAGCGTCTCGCGGTTGTAGCGCTGGCCCTTGCAGACATCGCAGGCCACATAGACGTCGGGCAGGAAGTTCATTTCCACCCGGATCACGCCGTCGCCCTGACAGGCCTCGCAGCGCCCGCCCTTGACGTTGAAGCTGAAACGGCCGGGCCCGTAGCCGCGGCTGCGGGCTTCCGGGGTGCCGGCGAACAGCTCGCGGATCGGCGTGAAGAGCCCGGTGTAAGTCGCCGGATTGGAGCGCGGCGTGCGACCGATGGGGCTCTGGTCGATGTCGATGACGTGATCGAAGTGATCCAGTCCCTCGATGGCGGCGAAGGGCGCGGGCTCGGCCGCGGCGCCGTGCAGCCGGCGCGCAGCCGCAGCATGCAGCGTGTCGTTGATGAGCGTGGACTTGCCCGAACCGGACACGCCGGTCACGCAGGTGAACAGGCCGACCGGGATCTGGACGGTGACGTTCTTGAGATTGTGGCCACGTGCCCCGCGCAGGATCAGCCAGCGCTCCGGATCGGGCGCGCGCCGCGGCCGGGGCACCGCAATGGCGCGCCGGCCGCTCAGATATTGCCCGGTCAGGGATTCCGGGTGCGCCGCGATCTCGGCCGGCGTCCCCTGCGCCACCACGCGCCCGCCATGCACGCCGGCGCCGGGCCCCATGTCCACCACATGATCGGCCGTGAGGATGGCGTCGTGGTCGTGTTCCACCACGATCACGGTATTGCCCAGATCGCGCAGATAGGTCAGCGTCCGGAGCAGGCGATCGTTGTCGCGCTGATGCAGGCCGATGGACGGCTCGTCGAGCACGTACATCACGCCCACCAGTCCCGCGCCGATCTGACTCGCCAGGCGGATGCGCTGGGCCTCGCCGCCCGAGAGCGTCTCGGCGCTGCGATCCAGGCTCAAATACTCCAGCCCCACGTTGACCAGGAAATCCAGCCGCTGGACGATTTCCTTGCAGATGCGCTGGGCGATCTCGCCGCGCCGTCCCGGCAGCGCGAGCCGGGCGAAGAATGCCTGCGCCTGACTCACCGACCAGGCCGTCAGCACCGGCAGCGCGATGTCCTCGATGAACACATGGCGCGCGGTGCGGTTGAGCCGCGCGCCGCCACAGTCCGGACAGGGGCGCGTGCTGATGAACCGGGCCAGTTCCTCGCGAATGAGGTTGGAGTCCGTCTCGCGGTAACGGCGCTCGAGATTGGGGATGATGCCCTCGAACGCGTGGCGGCGGATCAGTTCGCCGCCGCGCTCGGACAGGTAGCGGAACTCGATCTTGCGCTCGCCGCTGCCGCGCAGGATCACCTCGCGGATCGCCTCCGGCAGCTCGGCGAACGGTGTTTCCACGTCGAAGCCATAGGCCGCGCCCAGCGACTGCACCATCTGGAAATAGTAGGCCGTGCGCCGATCCCAGCCGCGCACCGCGCCGCCGGCCAGGCTGAGCTCGGGATGGGCCACGACGCGCGCCGGATCGAAGAACTGCTGCACGCCCAGACCGCCGCAGGTCGGGCACGCGCCGGCGGGATTGTTGAACGAGAACTGGCGCGGCTCGAGTTCCTGCACGCTGTAGCCGCAATGCGGGCAGGCGAGGCGCGCCGAAAACAAGACTTCGCCGCGCTCCGGTTCGTCCATGAATGCCAGCATCGCGAGCCCGTCCCCGAGTCGCAGTGCCGTCTCCAGGCTCTCGGCCAGCCGCTGGCGGGCATCGGGCCGCACCCGCAGCCGGTCCACCACGGCCTCGATGCGATGCTTGCGCTTCGGATCGAGCACCGGCAGCGCCTCGAGTTCGCATACCGCGCCATCCACCCGCGCCCGCACCAGCCCCTGGTTGCGCAGATCCACGAACACCTGGCTGTGTTCGCCCTTGCGATCCTGCACCAGGGGCGCGAGGATCATGATCCGCAGCTCCTCGGGCAGCGCCAGCACCTGATCGACCATCTGACTGACCGTCTGCGCGGCGAGCGCCACGTCGTGGTCCGGGCAGCGCGCAATCCCGGCCCGCGCGTAGAGCAGGCGCAGATAGTCGTAGATCTCGGTAACCGTGCCGACCGTGGAGCGGGGATTGTGCGACGTCGATTTCTGTTCGATGGAAATCGCCGGCGACAGGCCTTCGATGTGGTCGACATCGGGCTTGTCCATCAGCGACAGGAACTGGCGCGCATAGGCCGAGAGCGATTCGACGTAGCGCCGCTGCCCTTCGGCATAGAGCGTGTCGAAGGCGAGCGAGGATTTCCCGGAGCCGGACAGACCCGTGATGCAGATCAGCCGGTCACGCGGCAGGTCGAGGTCCACGTTCTTGAGATTGTGGGTTCGGGCGCCCCGAATCCGGATCGATTGCATAGGCTCACCGCTGGGAATCCGACCTGCTACT
>PKCW01000101.1 GCA_002862965.1 Pseudomonadota bacterium | reverse complement strand
CTGTTCGGCATCGGGCTCGCGCGCCCCCTGACCGAGATGGCGCACGCCGCCGTGGTGGCGCTCAATCAGCATCCGGCCCCGATTCTGGCCATCGACGTTCCCTCCGGCTTGAGCGCCGATACGGGCGCGATCCTCGGCGCGGCGGTGCAGGCCGCGGCCACCATCAGCTTCATCGCCCCCAAGCCGGGACTCCATACCGGGGCCGGCCCCGACTGCTGCGGCGAGGTATGGCTCGATGCGCTCGGCGCCCCGGCCGATCTCGACGCCGACCTGCCCGGCGCGTGCCGGCTCTGGCCCGCTGCGATGCCGCTGGGCGCCCTCTTGCCGCCCCGGCCACCGGCGGCGCACAAGGGGCAGTTCGGCCACGTCCTGGTGATCGGCGGCGGTCCGGGCATGGCGGGCGCAGCGCGGATGGGCGCCGAGGCGGCGCTGCGGGCCGGCGCCGGTCTCGTCAGCGTGGCCACGGCGCCGGCGCACGCGGCCATGCTCGGGATCGGCCGGCCGGAGCTGATGGTCACGGCAACCCCATCGGCTGCGGAGCTGGCCCCCTTGCTCGCACGCAGCACGGTGCGGGCCATCGGGCCGGGGCTGGGCCGCGACGCCTGGGCCGAACAGATGTTCGACGGCGCCGTGTCGGCGCCGGGGCCGCTGGTGGTGGATGCCGACGGGCTCAACCTGCTGGCCGCGGCGCCCCGGCGGCGCGCCGACTGGATCCTCACGCCACATCCGGCCGAAGCCGCGCGGCTGCTCGGCGCGCGCACCACGGAGGTCCAGGCCGACCGGCTGGCGGCCGTGCGCGCTCTGACGATGCGCTATGGCGGCGTCGCGCTGCTCAAGGGCGCCGGAACCCTCATCGACGACGGGCGGCAGATCGACCTGTGCGAAGGCGCCAACCCCGGGCTCGCCAGCGGCGGCATGGGGGATGTCCTGACCGGCCTCATCGCCGGCTTGCTCGCCCAGGGGCTGTCCCCTGCCGACGCGGCCCGCGGCGGCGTGCGGCTGCAACTGCACGCCGCCGCCCAAGCGGCGCGGGACATGGGGACCGCCGGCATGCTCGCGGGCGACGTGCTGGCACGCATCGCGCCATTCGTGACGCAAGGGGGGCCGTCCCATGGCTGAGCACGCGCGCTGTCAAATCGACCTGCCCTCGGAGGAGACAACGGAACGCTTCGCGCGCGCATTCGCCCGCGTCGCCCGTCCGCGCCTCGTCATCGTGCTGGACGGCGACCTGGGCGCCGGCAAGACCACATGGGTCCGCGCCGTCCTCCGCGCATGGGGCTGGAACGGTCCCGTACGCAGTCCGACCTACACGCTGCACGAGACCTACGACTGTGCCGGGGTCGGGCGGATCCATCATCTGGACCTCTACCGGCTGGCCGCCCCCGATGAACTCGCGGATCTGGGACTGGCGGATCTGTGGGCTGTGCCCGCCGTCTGGTTCATCGAATGGCCCAGCCGGGGAGTCGGGCATCTGCCGCCGATCGATGTGATCATGCAATGGCAACACGCGATGCCCGGCCGACGGGTCCGGCTCTCCTCATCGAGCGCGGCCGGGGCATCCGTGTGCGATCGATGGCTCGACATTCTCCAGCAGCAGGCTGCGTCACCAAGCTCTCCCCGGATCGAGATAACCAAGCTATCCGGATGAATTCTCTTGCTTCCGGCCCGAACGGTCTCTAAGATTTCGCACTGGGGCAGGAAGGGAGACGTCATATGAAACGCTGGGCCGCGCTCGTTCTGTTGTGCTGCGTCGCCTTCCCGCTCTGGGCCGCCGGGGGTGCAACCCAAGTGGCCCAGATCGAGGCCGATCAGGATACGACCCGCATCTTTCTCCCGCTGGCGGGCCCCGCAGAACACAGTTTGCTGACCCTGGACGATCCGCCGCGGCTGGTGATCGATCTGCGCGGTGCCGGCGTTCCGGCGCGCGTGCTGGGCCTGCAGACCCCCGGCAGCACCATCTCCCGCGTTCGCAGCGGGGCGCGGGACACCGGCGAGCTGCGCGTGGTGCTGGACCTGGTCGAGATGCCTCGCCGGTCTTCCGCACGCCTCGAGAAAAACAAAGATGGTGACTACCGCCTCGCCGTCGAGCTTCGACACGCCCGGCGCGCCGTCGCGGCCGCGGCGCCCAAGCCCGCAGTGACAGCGGCAAGCTCGACAAACTCGAAGACACCGACCACGCCGGGCTCGACCGCACTCGCCGAGCGCAAGAAGGACAGCGCAGCCTCTCCGACGCCGCGGGACGCGGTGCCGCGCGCCGGATCCGACGCCGGGAAGCCTGCTGCCCCACCCGTGGCGCTGGCCGCCGCGGCGAACCCCGCTGCCGACGCTGCCGCCGAAAAACTCGCCAGCCGTACCAAAAGCGTCGCCGCCACGCATCCCGCCAAAAACAAGACGGTCATCGTCGCCGTGGATGCCGGTCATGGCGGCAAGGATCCCGGCGCAGCCGGCAAACGCGGCACGCGCGAGAAGGACGTCACCCTGGCCATCGCCCGCGAACTCGCGCGGCGCATCGATCGCGAACCCGGCATGAAGGCGGTGCTGACGCGCGATGGCGACTACTTCCTCTCCCTGCGGCAGCGCATCCAGATCGCCCGCAAGCATCAGGCCGATCTGTTCGTCTCGGTTCACGCCGATGCGTTCCAGGACACTGCGAGCCAGGGATCGTCGGTTTATGTGCTCTCTCAACGCGGCGCGTCCGATGAAGCCTCCCGGTGGCTGGCTGCGCGCGAGAATGCGGCCGATCTTGCCGGAGGCGTCAAGCTCAACGACAAGGACGAAGTCCTGGCGCAGGTCCTGCTCGACCTGTCCCAGACCGCGACGGCGGATTCCAGCTTTCAGCTTGCCGATCGGGTGCTGGGCGAATTGGGACGGCTGGGACCCTTGCACAAGGAAGTCGTCCAGCAAGCCGGTTTTCTGGTGCTGAAATCGCCGGATATCCCGTCGATCCTGGTCGAGACGGCTTTCATCACCAACCCCAGCGAGGAACGCCGCCTGGGAGACACGGGTCATCAGCGCCGCATCGCCTCGGCAATCTTCAGCGGCGTGCGCGATTTTGCCGCGGAACGCATACCGAACAGTCGCCTGGCGGCCACCGAGCGCGTTCCGGAGGCCGAGCCTCAGGCCCTCTCGCTGGCGGGGGAGCCCGCGTCCGCCCCATGAGTCGTGCGCCGCGCATCGTGCTGGTGGCGACCTCCCATCCGGGCAACATCGGTGCCGCCGCCCGGGCGATGAAAACCATGGGGCTCAGCGAGCTGCATCTGGTCGCACCGGCGCAGTTTCCCGACCCGCAGGCCACGGCCATGGCCGCTGGCGCCGATGATATCCTCGAACAGGCCTGTGTGCATGCCGACCTGCCCGCTGCGCTGGCCGGCTGCCATTGGGTCGCCGGCCTGAGCGCGCGACCGCGGGCGCTGTCCGGTCCCGACCTCGATGCCCGGCGCGCGGCCGAGACACTCGCGCGCCAAGGCGATGCGGCACACGCAGCGCTGGTGTTCGGCCGCGAGCGGACCGGCCTGACCAACGAAGAACTGGATCTGTGCCACGTGCGCGTGAACATTCCGGCCAATCCCGCGTATGGCTCGCTCAATCTCGCCGCCGCCGTGCAGGTGATGGCCTATGAGTGGCGCATGGCCAGCGCCGCATCATCCCCGGACCCCGCAGCGCTGGATGCGCCGGACGCGCTGGCCAGCGCCGGCGCGGTCGAGTCCTTTCACGAACACCTCGAGGAGGTGCTGGCCGAGATCGGCTTTCTCGATCGCGGCAATCCGCGCCAGCTGATGCGCCGCATGCGCCGGCTGCTGCACCGGGCGCGACCCGAGGCGGAGGAACTGAATATCCTGCGCGGCATCCTGAGCGCGGTCCAGGGCGGTCGCACCCGCCGTTCCGGTGGGGCTGCGGACCGCGACGTATAATGACCCTTCCGGGGCACCTCCCTCAACGCGGTGAAATTCAGCATATGTGGCAAGGGCTGCGGGAAGACATCCGGTGCGTCTTCGAGCGCGATCCCGCGGCGCGCAGCATGCGCGAGGTGCTGACCGCCTATCCGGGCCTGCACGCCGTCTGGCTGCATCGCATCAGCCACGGCCTCTGGCAGCGCGGTCTGCTTTGGCCGGCGCGGCTGCTGTCCCATCTGGGACGCGGACTGACCGGCATCGAGATCCATCCCGCGGCGCGGTTGGGACGGCGCGTCTTCATCGACCACGGCATGGGCGTGGTGATCGGGGAGACCGCCGAGGTCGGCGATGACTGCACGCTCTACCATGGCGTCACCCTGGGCGGCACCAGCTGGGCCGGCGGCAAGCGCCACCCCACGCTGGAGGCCGGCGTCGTGATCGGCGCGGGCGCCAAGATCCTGGGGCCGATCCGCGTCGGCGCCGGCGCCCGCGTGGGATCGAATGCCGTGGTGGTGCGCGACGTGCCGCCCGGTGCCACGGTGGTGGGGATCCCGGCGCGGATCGTGAACGAATCGACCCGGCCGGCGGCGCCCGATGCGCGGCGCCAGGCCATCGCCGAGCGCATGGGCTTCGACGCCTACGGCCTCACCCGCGAGATGCCCGATCCGGTCGCCCACGCCATCAACGGCATGCTGGATCACCTCCACGCCATGGACGAGTGCATCCAGACCCTGGGCCAGCGCCTGCACCGCCTCGAAGGCGATGCAGGCGAGCCCCTGCCGGCACCGCCGCCCTGCGCCGTGACGCCGATGGACGAAGGTGGCGCGGCGGCGCAACCGGCCGCGGGCGGCGCCGCGCGCGCCGGGACCGTGCCGTGAGTGCGCCGGTCTACCTCGACCACGCGGCCACCACGCCGGTCGATCCCCGCGTCATCGCCGCCATGCTCGCGGTGATGGGACCGGACAGCGGTCATGGCAACCCCGCCGCCGTCCAGCACGCCTCCGGCCAGCGCGCCGGGGCGGCGGTGGAAGCGGCGCGCGGGCAGGTGGCCCGGCTGATCGGCGCCGAGCCGCGCGAGATCGTCTTCACCAGCGGCGCGACGGAGGCCAACAACCTCGCCATCAAGGGCGCCGGCGCGTTCTACCAGGCGCGCGGCCGGCACCTCGTCACCGCGCTCACCGAGCATCCCGCCGTGCTGGAACCGGCTGCGGCGCTGGAGGCACAGGGCTGGAGCGTCACCCGGCTGCGCCCGGCCGCCGACGGCCGCATCCACGCCGATCAGCTCGCCGCCGCCCTGCGGCCGGACACGGCGCTGGTCTCGCTCATGCACGTCAACAACGAAACCGGGCTCATCCAGGACATTGCCGCGCTGGGGACGGTCTGCCGCGCGCGCGATGTCCGATTCCATGTCGACGCGGCCCAGAGCGCCGGCCGGCTGCCCATCGACGTGCGCGCGCTGGCGGTGGACTATCTGTCGCTCTCCGCGCACAAGTGCTACGGGCCGCAGGGCATCGGCGCGCTCTACGTGCGCGATCGGCCGCGCGCGGGGCTCGCCGCGCAGATGCACGGCGGCGGTCAGGAGCGCGGGCGCCGCGCCGGCACGCTCGCGGTGCACCAGATCGTCGGCATGGGCGCCGCCGCGGCGATCCTCATCGGGGAGCGCGAAGCCGAACAGGCCCGTCTCGCGGCGCTCATGACCCGGCTCGAGACCGGGCTTGCCGACATCCCCGATCTGCTGTGGATCGGCGCCGATGCGCCGCGCGTCGCCGGGATCCGCAACGTCGCGATCGGCGGCGTGGCGCGCGAAAGCCTCCTGGCCAGCCTGTGGGACACGGTCGCGGTCGCCACCGGCTCGGCCTGCAGCGCCGCCGACGGCGAACCTTCCGCCGTGCTGCAAGCCCTGGGCCTCGATCCCGTCACCGCGCAGGGCGCGTTGCGGCTCTCTCCCGGCCGCTGGACATCGGAGCGCGACATCGATCGCGTCGCCGCGGCGCTGCGCGGGGTGATCACGCGCCTGCGACACATCGCCGCCGGCGAGCCGGTCGACGATCTGCCGGGACCGACCGGACTGCCGCCCGCCTACAGCGCAGCGGTGACCGACTGGTTCCGCCGGCTGTCCCGGGTCGGGCACCTGGCCCCGGCGCCGAATGTCCTGCAAGGGGCGGCGGGCGAGCCACGGCAAGGCGCATGGGTGTACTGGGACCTGGCCGTCGCAGGACGACGGATCGTGCAGGCGCGCTTTCGGGCCTGGGGCTGTCCCGCGACCTTGGCCGCCGCAGCCTGGTGCGCGGAGCGCGTCGAAGGGCAGGATTGCGCGGCCGCCGCGGCGCTCACCGGGGCAGAAATGGCGGCGGCACTGGGACTTCACGGCGCGCAGCGCAGCGCGGCCCTGATCGTCGAGGACGCCCTGAATAACGCCCTGGCAAAGCGCACGCGCCACGCGCTCTCCGCGCAGGATGCGACATGTCCGAGCTGAACGATCCGCGCGTCTTCATGGCGGCCGAGCGCACCCTGCTGGCCTGGAACCGCACCAGCCTGACCCTGATGGCCTTCGGCTTTGCGGTGGAACGCTTCGGTCTCTTCACGCACATGCTGCTGGCCCGGCCCGGTGAACCGATTCCGCGCGGCGGTTCGTTCTGGGTCGGGCTCGCCTTCATCGCGCTGGGCGTGCTCGCGGCATGGGGCTCCGTGTTCCAGTATCGCCGGATGCTGCGCACCCTGCGGCCGGTCGAGATCCCGCCCGGCTATGCCGTGCATTTCGGCACCCTGCTCGCGCTCGCCGTCGGCCTGCTGGGCCTGGGATTGATGGTGCATCTCGGCCTGCAGGCCGGTGGTATGCCGCGCGCCGCCGCGGTTGGTGCACGCTGACGCTCACGGACCGCGCCCCGGGAACGGGCCGATCATGCGGGCCTGGGCCCGATGCGCATGTGCAGAATCGCCTCGGCGATCAGCACGTCCGTCGCGTCGAGCACCTGAATCTTCACGGGCCAGTCCTGATCCTGGCGCCAATCCGGCGGCGTGAACGAGCAGACCGCGCGCACGTCGGTACGGCCCTTGCGCACATAGCGAATGTCGAGCCCGGCCGGAATCCAGCGCGCCGTCGGCGGAATGGCGAGTTGCACGGCCAGGGAGCCGCACAACTCCATCAGATTCGCGAGCGCAGCGGCGTGCAAGGTCCGCAGGTGATTGGTCAGCGCCCGGCGCTTGCGCATGCCGAGTTCCAGATGTCCCGGCGCGGCGTGGATCAGGCGCGGCCGGATCGTGGCCGAATAGGGCGCTGCAAAAGCCAGCCCCCAGCGAAACAGCAGATTGTGCCCTGGCACGCGCATGAGCCGTCGCAGCGCGCGCAGCATGAGGGTTTCTTCCATGAAACCCGCCTCCCGAGGTCTGGCCGGACGAAATGGCTGCGGCGTCGCATGGCCGCCGCCCGCCGGTTATTTTTCCACGAAGGCCCGCTCGATCACATAGTCGCCCGCATGGCCGATCTTGGGCGAGACCTCGAAACGCCCGCCGTCGAGCACGGCGCAGATCGAGGTGAGCATGGCCGGGCTGCCACACAGCATGGCCCGGTCGTCGTCGGGATTCATCGGCGGCAGGCCGATGTCCGCGAACAGCTTGCCGGAGGCCATCAGATCGTTGATGCGGCCCTGGTTTACGAACGGCTCACGTGTGACCGTCGGATAGTAGATCAGCTTTTCGCGCACCGCCTCGCCGAAGAACTCGCTCTGGGGCAGTTCCTGGGTGATGAAATCGCGATAGGCCAGGTCGCAGACCCGCCGTACGCCATGCACCAGCACCACGCGCTCGAAGCGCTCGTAGGTTTCCGGATCCTTGATGATGCTGAGAAAGGGCGCGAGTCCCGTCCCGGTGGCGAACAGATACACGTGCCGGGCGGGCCGCAGATCGTGCAGCACCAGGGTCCCGGTGGGCTTGCGACTCATCAGCAGGCTGTCGCCTTCCTTCAGGTGCTGCAGCCGCGATGTCAACGGACCGTCTTGAACCTTGATGCTGAAGAATTCAAGATGCTCCTCATAGTTGGCGCTGGCGATGCTGTACGCGCGCATCAGCGGGCGACCGCCGACTTCCAGGCCAATCATGACGAATTGGCCGTTCTCGAAGCGCAACCCGGTGTCGCGCGTGGTGGTGAAGCTGAACAGCGACTCGTTCCAGTGCCGTACGCTCAAGACCGTTTCAGTACCGATCGCGGCCATAAGAATTCATGCTTGTCCGAAGATTGATTGAGGATGCCAATTTTACACGCTCGTGGCGGCATATCGAACTCTCGCATGGGTATGGACGCCAGCTTGATTTCATCGCCCCATGGGCTAATCCCTATGGGACGTGCGTCATTCAAGTCGCCCGTCGTGCCACCGATAACCCACTAGGCAACGATAAAACATCAGCGAAAAGGGGGACATCATGGAAGCCACTCTCGTTTTGCCCGACGTGCCCGGCCCGCAAGCCAATCCGCGGCCGGCCCCCGCAAGCCCGCGACCTGCCGCGGAAGTGACTGCCGCGCCGCGCGCCAGCGTCCGTGTGCCGTGGCTGCCCGTCGCATCGGCCATGCTGGTGTTCGTGCTCGTTTTCGGTCTCTACCGCTGGTATCAGCAGACGCATGCCTTCTCGGTCGGGCTCGACTACTTCGAGCCGGAATTCCAGATCTACTGGATGCGCCTGCTGTGGGGGCAAGGGGCAGCGCTGGTTTTGCTGGGCGGCAGCGGGATGGCCTGGGCCTGGTTCACCCGGGAGCGCGACCTCCGCAATCTGGCGCCGGCAGATGAGTTGTGGCGCTACTATCTGGTCATCAGCATCCTGG
>PKCW01000041.1 GCA_002862965.1 Pseudomonadota bacterium | reverse complement strand
CCATCCCGCTGGGCGCCGTGGGTGCCATCCTGGGTTTTGCCCTGCTGCACACCCGCGTGCCTTACTTCACGAAGCGTGTGTCCTTGCCGATGGCTCTGATTGCCGCTGCGCCGGTCTTGATCATGCCGAATCTTGGCCTGAACGAGTGGGGTCACACCTTCTTCTACGCCGAGGAACTGTTCGCCGCGCCCATCCACTGGGGCTTCGTGGTGCTGGGCTGGGGGCTGTTCGCCATCGGCGGGCTGATCATCCAGATCCTGCAGCGCGTCCGTGAACTGACCACCTTGAATGTGAAGGCGACCGCCATCGGCTGAGCAAGGCAGCCTGTTCGACGAAGGCAGCGCCGGCGCAAGCCGGCGCTGCTCGTTCAGGGGCAATCTTTCTGCATGTCGTGCTGGCAAGGCGAATCGCGACCGCTCAGCTGTGGTAGGCTGCTGCCCGCTCCCCCTGCCTGACAGTCCCGCATGGCATCCCTGAATCCCGAACAGCATGACGCCGTGCATCATCTCGACAGTCCCCTGTTGGTGCTGGCTGGCGCGGGCAGCGGGAAAACAGGCGTCATCACGCGCAAGGTGGCCTACCTTCTGGCGCAATCTCTGCGACCGAACACCGAAGTGATGGCCGTCACCTTCACCAACAAGGCAGCCCGGGAGATGCGGGATCGCATCAACGGACTGCTCCGCGCCCGACCGGCCCGGCCGCCCTGGATCAGCACCTTCCACAGCCTGGGCTTGCGTCTGCTGCAGCACGATGGTCGAGCGGCTGGGCTCAAACCCGGATTTTCGATTTTCGACAGCGGCGATGGGCGGGGGCTGCTGCGCGAGTTGACGCGGCAAGATGCGGAGATCGGCGATGCCGATCTGCAACGCCTGCAGCACCGCATTTCTTCCCTGAAAAGCGAACTGGTCCTCCCGGCGGCCGCGCTGTCGGCGGCAGAGGACGAGGATGCCTTGCGCCTCGCGCGTCTCTACGGGGACTACGAGCGGCATCTGCGTGCCTACAACGCCGTCGATTTCGATGATCTGATCGCCCTGCCGGTGCGCCTGCTCGGCGAGGATCCGGATTTGCGCGAGCGTTGGCAGAACCGATTGGCCCATCTTCTGGTCGATGAGTACCAGGACACCAATGCCGCCCAGTATCAGATGCTGCGCCATCTGGTCGGGCCGACTGCGCGATTCACCGTCGTGGGTGACGATGATCAATCGATCTACGCATGGCGCGGGGCGCGACCCGAAAACCTGCAGCGGCTGCAGCAGGATTTTCCGCAGCTGCGGGTGATCAAGCTCGAACAGAATTACCGCTCGACGGGTTACATCCTCAAGGCGGCAAACACGCTCATCGCGCAAAACGATCATCTGTTCGAAAAGCGGCTCTGGAGCCGGCTCGGAGAAGGCGAGCGGCTGCGCGTGCTGGCCTGTGAGGGTAGCGATGATGAGGTGCAGCGCGTCGTCGGTGAACTGCTGCAGCACCGTCTGACGCATCGCGCGCGCTATGCCGACTACGCGATTCTTTACCGCAGCAACCATCAGGCGCGCCCGTTTGAACGTGCGTTGAGAGAGCATCAGGTGCCCTATCGCATCACGGGGGGTAGCTCATTCTTCGACGCGGCTGAGGTTCGCGATCTGTTGGCGTATCTGCGGCTGTTGCAGAACCCCGATGACGACGCCGCATTTCTGCGGATCGTCAACGTGCCGCGGCGAGAGATCGGCGCTGGAACGCTCGAAAAACTGGCGGGCTACGCCCAGGGGCGCCGCGTCAGTCTGCTGACCGCGGCCGGCGAGATGGGCCTGCGGCAGTACGTGCCCGAGCGGTCCGCCGAGCGTCTTTACACGTTTGCCGAATGGATGGCGCGGATGCAGCGCACGGCACACGAGGAGGATGCGCCGACCTGTCTAAAGCGCCTGCTGGAAGGCATCGACTACATGAACTGGCTCGCGGAAAGCGACAAGAACCCGCGCGCCGTCGAAAAACGCCAGAAGAACGTGCGCGATCTCATGGATTGGTTCACCCGCCTGCAGGCCCGTTGGGCGGATGAGGCGACGCTGGAGCGGCTGCTCGCCCACATCAGTCTGGTCGGAATGCTCGATCGGCAGGAGGAGGCAGACGCGGACGAAGTGCAGTTGCTCACCCTGCACAGCGCCAAAGGGCTGGAATTCGACCATGTGTATCTGGTTGGCATGGAAGAGGATTTGCTGCCTCATCGCAACAGCCTGGACGCCGGCACGCTGGAAGAGGAACGACGCCTGGCCTATGTCGGTATCACGCGGGCCCGTCGACGATTGACACTCACCTATGCGGCGCGGCGGCGGGTGGGGGGCGAGGACGCGGACCGGGAACCGAGCCGGTTCTTGTCCGAGCTTCCGGCCGAAGCGCTGGACTGGGAGCGACCGGGGGATGCCGCCGATCCCGTCGCCCAGAAGGCTCGCGGTCGGGCGCATCTGGATGCCCTGCGCGACATGCTCGCCCGTGAAGACTGACGGCCCGGCGGGCGCTGCCTACGCCGCGAATTCAGTGTCCCAATAGGCCTGCTCGGATTCGGTGCTGGGGACGTAGTCGACCGGGAGCGGGAAATCGTTCAGGTCGCTGGCGATGGCGGCGGCGAGAAATCCGTTTACCCAGCCGAAGACATCCTGGCGGTTGACGACACGACGCAAGCGTCGCATGCGGTGGCGACGTTCCATCCCGTCCATGACGCAGGCATCGCGGATCGCTTTCGCAGTGCCCTCGATGTCGTAGGGGTTGACCAGAAGCGCGCCTTGCTGGAGCTGCGCCGCCGCGCCTGCGAATTCCGAAAGGATGAGCACGCCGTCATCATCGACCGAACAGGCACAGAACTCCTTGGCGACGAGATTCATGCCGTCTTTCAGCGGCGTGACCAAGGCAATGCGGGCGGCGCGATAGTAGGCGATGAGATCCAGACGGTCGACCGCACGGTAGACGTAGTGGATGGGCACCCATCCCCCGGGCCGGGTGAACTCGCCGTTGATCTCGCTGACCAACTGTTCGATGCGGGTCTTGAGTTCACGGTATTGGGGGATGTCGTCGCGACTGGGGACCACTACCTGGATGAGCGTCACACGCTCCTGCAACTCGGGATGGGCCCGCAGCGCGAAGCGGAATGCCTCGAGCCGCAAGGGAATGCCTTTGGTGTAGTCCAGCCGGTCGACGCCGAGGATGAGTTCCCGGCCCGGCAATTCGGCTCGCAGTTTCTCTGCCGCCGTGGTCACGGCCGATGATCGCGCCTGGCGACTGAATGCCCCCGCGTCGATGCCGATCGGAAAGCTGCCGAGGCGCGTCTCGTGACCCGAGGGCAGCCGCAGGTGGTGACTGCGATGACCGACGCGCGCTTCAGGCAGCAGCGTGCGCACGCACTGAACGAAATTGCGGCGATCGCGAGGGGTCTGGAATCCGATCAGATCATACTCGAGCAGGGCGCGCAGCAGCGTATAGCGCCACGGCAGCTTGAGATAGATGTCCAAGGGCGGGAACGGAATGTGCAGAAAAAAGGCGAGGGGTGATTCGACGCCAAGGCGGCGCAGATCGGCGGCGACGAGGATCAGTTGATAGTCGTGGACCCAGATGAAATCGCCGGCCTGAGCCTGTCCGGCGATGGCGCGAGCGTACTTTTCGTTGACCGTGGTATAGCTGTGCCAATAGGCGGGATCGAAGTGGCAGAGCGATTGCAGGTCGTGGAACAGCGGCCACAGCACCTCGTTGGAAAATCCGTGATAAAACCCGGACTGGTCTTCGGCACTCAGCGCAACGGGCGCGAGTCGATAACCGGCCTGATGTGCGGCGCGAGTCAAGGCGGATTCCACACCTTCGTCATGGTCCGTGATGCCGGGCCAACCGACCCAGACCCCGCCTCGATCGCGCAGGACGGGGAGCAGCGCGGTGACCAGCCCGCCGCTGCCGGGACGGCTGCTCAGCGAACCGTCCGCGGCGCGATGCAGCACCATGGGCAAGCGATTGGACACGACGATCAAACGACGGCTGGGCTGGGCGTGGTGCATCACGGGAGACTCCCTGTCGGCAATGGTCGGTGCCCGCGGCGCGGCACGGTGACATGCGGGGTCGTGGGGCGCCGGATATCGTTCGTTCGCCGGCGCTGCCCCAGCCCTCAAGGGGCGGATCCTGCCCCGCGTTGGCGGCGCCGTTCGAGCCAACGCTCGAGAAACCGGAGCAATTCTCCGGGAGGACTGAGCCAGCTCTGCGCGTGGGTGGGACGCCAGCGATCGCGCACGAGGATGGCGTAACCCTGATTCCCGAGGGCGCGGAAGGCGTCTTCATCGGTCGTGTCGTCGCCGAGATAGGTGAGCAGCGCGGGATCGGTGCGGTCGCCGCGTGTTTCGGCGAGGACCTGGCGTACCGCCGTACCTTTGTCGACACCCTGGACGCGCAGCTCCATGCCGCCGTCGAAGGCGTGCCAGAACAGGTCGCCAAGCCGGTCGATCCCGGCCAGTCGCGAAGCAAGTTGCGTGTGGACCCGGCGGCGCGCGTCGGTGTCCAGTGCGCGCCAGTGAAAGGCGATCGACGTCGGTTTGCGCTCGAATATTCCCCCGGCCGATTCGATCAGCGTTCGCCAGGACTCGGCGACGTCGAGCGCGGCGGCGGCCGTTTCCGGGATCGGAATCATCTCGCGCCTGCCGTCGGCGAATCGCCGTTCACGACCGTGACTGCCCCAGCACTCCACGGTCGGCGGAAGCAGCATCAGCCCTTCCAGATCATTCAGTGCGCGGCCGGAAATGAGGATCAGGCGGTCGCGTCGCACCGTCGCGATGTCCTGCAACAGTTGCTCGACGCCAGGATAGGGCGTTGCCTGGCCGGGATCTTCCTGAAAGGGCGCGAGCGTCCCGTCATAGTCCAGCATCAGGACGGCGTGGGAGGCCACCGCCGCGCGTTGCCAGAGTGACTCCGGGGGCGCGCCGAATGCGACCATGATGCTTCCTCCGTGGACTGCCGAGCGGGGGTCATGCGGCGCTGCTGCCAGTGCCGACGACCCGGTTCCATCAGGGTTGACCGCTCAGAGCGGCCCGGGGTTCCCCGCTCCGGCCGACGCAGGCGCTCGTCAATCGACGCAGCGGAACACCAGATCGATCAACCGTGGCGCTTCCGCCGGCAGGTCATAGGTATGCGGGCTACGCAGATAGTCGAAGTAGATACCGATCATCGCGGTATGGATGGTGATGGCCGCAAGACGTGGGCAGACGTCCGTCAGGCGGCCCAGGGACTGCTCACGCCGGAACAGATCCTCCATGCTGCCGAGCCAGCTGTCCCGGATCGCCACCAGCCGATTGTTGCTTTCCCGCAGGCCGTCCACGAACTCGCACCGGTGAAACAGGATGGTGTATACGCGTTGCCGTCGGGAGTTGGTGGCGAGGCACTGGAGCGACTGGGCGCAAAACGCTTTCAAGGCTTCGACGGCACCTCCGTCGGCAAGGGTCATCACCTGATCGAAGAGATCCTGCATCGGCAAATGGACACGGCAGTACATGGCGTCGAACAGATCCGCCTTGTTGCGGAAGTGCCAATACACGGCGCCCCGGGTGACCCCAGCGACCTGCGCGATCTCCTCCAGGCTTGCGCGGGCGACGCCGCGTTCGAGAAAGACCGCCTCTGCGGCGTCGAGTATCTGTTCCCTGGTCTGTTCGGCCTCGGCCTTGGTCCGGCGCACCATTTGCACACGCTCCCTGCTGATCAATGGTGAATGGATGTAGTATAGTTTTAATGGCAAACAAACGCGAATGTATGTAGTATGGCCCGGAGTCGCCCATTGCCTGCGGCAGACCAACGTCCGCGATCGGTCGTCGCCCGATCGGAGCGGATGGTTCAGTGGTCCTCACCTGAGAGCGGAGAAGAACGTCCCATGATGCGCGCCATCGTCCCTGCCCGTCCGCGGGTCTTGCCGGTCCTGCGGGTGATGTTCCTGTTGTCGGTGCTGAGTGCCTGCGGCAAGCAGGAGCAGGATCCAAAGGCCCAAGGCGCGGCGCCGCCCGTTCCGGAGGTCGGTGTCACCGCCGTTCAGCCTCGCGACGTGGCGGTCGAGAACGAGTACGCAGGCCGCACCGCCGGCTTTCGTGAAGTCGAGGTGCGGGCGCGGGTGACGGGCATCCTGCAGAAGCGGACCTATCTGGAGGGTCAGCGCGTCAAGGCGGGGGATGTCCTGTTTCAGATCGATCCCGCGCCGTTTGCGGTGGCGCTGGCCAGGGCACAGGCCAGACTGCAGGACGGTGAAGCCCAGTTGCGCCAGGCGGAACGGGACTGGGCGAGGGTCTCGGCGCTGTACGGCGAGAACGCCATCAGCGCGCGCGAACGGGACACGTCGCAGTCGAACCTGGATTTGGCGCGGGCCAATCTGGCTGGCGCGAAGGCCGACGTGGAAGCGGCCCGCATCGATCTGGGCTACACGCGGGTCGAAGCGCCCGTGAGCGGCGTGACCAGCCTGGAGGTGCGTTCCGAGGGTAGCCTGGTGGGGCCGGGTGCGGCCGACAGCCTGCTCACGCGGATCACCCAGCTCGACCCGCTGTATGTCAATTTTTCCTACCCCGATGCCGATGCCTTGCGGCAACGGGCGCTCTTGGCGAGCGGCAAGCTGACCATGGCCGGTGAGGAGCGGCTGGCCGCCGAACTGCGCTTCGGCGACGGTTCGGTCTACGGCCATGAGGGTTACATCAGTTTCACGGACAGCACCATCGATCCCGCTACCGGCACGGTGCGGGCCCGCGCGGTCTTTCCCAATCGCGAGGCCAGTCTGTTGCCCGGACAGTTTGTCCGCATCGTGCCCAAGGGCTTGACGCGCAAGGGGGTGATCGTCATCCCCCAGGCGGCGGTCATGCAGGGTCCGCAGGGCACTTTCGTCTACCTGGTGGGTGAGGACGACAAGGCAAAAATCCAGCCGGTGACGACCGGATCGACCCTGCAATCGGAATGGCTGATCGAGGAAGGGCTCAAGCCGGGCGACCGTGTCATCGTCGATGGGGTCATCAAGGTGCGGCCTGGGTCGCCCGTGAAGGTGGCGGCACCCGCGGCGGGCAATGCGCCCAGTGCGCCCGTCCAGCCGGAATCCGAACGGGAGCAACCCCTGCGCTCTGCCGGCGCGCGGGAGGCAACCGCATGATTTCCGCGTTCTTCATCCGTCGGCCTGTCTTTGCCTCGGTGCTCTCGATCGTCATTGTCCTGGCAGGGCTGATGGCCATGCGGGCGCTGCCGATCGCCCAGTACCCGGAAATCGTTCCACCGGAGGTGTCGGTCAGCACCACCTACCCCGGCGCCAGTGCCGAGGTGATCGCCGAGACCGTGGCCGCGCCCATAGAGCAGGAAATCAACGGCGTCGAGAACATGATCTACATGCGCTCGGTGGCCTCCGCCAGCGGCCAGCTGCGCATTACCGTGAGCTTCGCCATCGGCACCGACCCCGACCAGGCCACCATCGACGTCAACAACCGCGTCAAGGCAGCCGAAGCGCGTCTGCCCGAGGAGGTGCGCCGCCAAGGCGTGCGGGTGCAGAAGCGCTCCAGCAGCATCCTGGCATTGATCGCCATGAATTCGCCCACCGGGCAGTACGACTCGGTGTTCATCAGCAACTATGCGCTGCTGAACGTCATCGATGAGATCAAACGTATCCCCGGTGTCGGCGATGCGTCCCTGTTCGGCCAGAAAGACTATTCGATGCGCATCTGGTTGCGCCCGGACAAGCTGGCGCAATTCAACCTGACGGCCAGCGACGTGGCACAGGCGATTCAGGAACAGAATGCCCAGTTTGCAGCCGGGCAGTTCGGCCAGGAACCGATCAGCGGTGAGAACGCCTACACCTACACCGTCAATACGCAGGGGCGCCTGGCCGACCCCGCAGCCTTCGGGCGCATCATCCTGCGCTCGGACCCATCCGGTGCGACCTTGCGGCTGAGCGACGTTGCCCGGGTGGAGCTGGGCGCGCAGGACTACAATTTCGAAGCGACCTTCGGCGGCAAGCCGGCCGTTCCCATCGGGCTGTATCTGCAGCCGGGCGCCAATGCCCTCGAGACCGTGGACGCGATCCGTGCCAAGATGGCCGAAATTTCCCAGCGCTTTCCGGACGGCCTCGCATACGAGATTCCCTTCGACACCACCAAGTTCGTGCGGGTATCGATCGAGGAGGTGATCCATACCTTCATCGAAGCCATCGTGCTGGTGGTGCTGGTGGTGTTTCTGTTTTTGCAGAATCCACGGGCGACGCTGATTCCGCTGCTGGCCGTTCCGGTATCCATCATCGGGACCTTCGCCGGCATGCTGCTGCTGGGCTTTTCGATCAATCTGCTGACGCTGTTCGGTCTGGTGCTGGCCATCGGCATCGTGGTGGACGACGCCATCATCGTGATCGAGAACGTCGAGCGCCTGATGAGCACCGAGGGACTGAGTCCCCGTGAAGCGTCGTTCAAGGCCATGGAGGAAGTCACCGGACCGGTGATCGCGATCGTGCTGGTGTTGTCGGCCGTGTTCATTCCGGTGGCGTTCCTGGGCGGCCTCTCGGGACAGATGTACCAACAGTTCGCCATCACCATCGTGGTGTCGGTGATCATCTCGGGCATCGTGGCGCTCACCCTGACGCCGGCCTTGTGCGCCTTGCTGCTCAAGCCGGTGCACGGCGAGCCCGCCTTGCCGTTTAGGCTCTTCAACCGCTTCTTCGATCGTGTGACCAACGGCTACGTCTCGGCGTCCGGATTCCTGATGCGGCGGGCGCTGCTGGGGCT